>NZ_JBHXRM010000012.1:106463-189887 GCF_042716895.1 Streptomyces sp. NPDC058653
GGGGCCGAGCGGCTGAGCTGAACCCGGTCGAGCCCCAGTCGTGACTCAATCTCCCCCAGGATGTGACCTACCTGCTGGGGGAGACCCATTTACGCTGTTCACGGCGGTAATGGGGCTGATCGTAAGGTCGAAAGACCTGTCCAATTCATGACGTAATGCACTGCCGACGTGCGCGCCCCCACGACAAGCTGATGTAGGAAGTCGGGGGACCATTGAAGACCGGGAGTAAGTCAGTGAGCGCCATGTCTATTGCCCTGCTGCTCACCACGGCCGCCGCCACGGCCGTGGGCGTCGCCGCCCTGCACGCCGCACACGGGCTGCGGCGGGAGGTCACCGCCCTGCGCGGCGAACTGTCCCTGGCCGGCCGGGACCGCGAGAGCGCGGCCGTACCGCACGCACGCTCCGGCGAACCGGTGCCTTCCACCGCCACGTCCACCGAGGACATACGGCTCGCGGTGGCCGAGGCCCTGGCCGAGGAGCGCGAGCGGGAGCTGGCCGAGGCGCGTGCCTTCTGGGCCGCGCAG
Source organism: Streptomyces sp. NPDC058653 (assembly GCF_042716895.1). Taxonomy (NCBI): domain Bacteria; kingdom Bacillati; phylum Actinomycetota; class Actinomycetes; order Kitasatosporales; family Streptomycetaceae; genus Streptomyces; species Streptomyces sp. NPDC058653. The sequence goes on from NZ_JBHXRM010000012.1 coordinate 106,988, forward strand.
GAGGCCCGCGACGCGACCGACGCGCCGTCGCTGCTGAGCGGACTCACCGGTCCCGGCGCCGACGACGGCCCCTTCTACGTACCGCGCCAGGCCGACTTCGTGGGTCTGGAGGCGCTGGACCTGGACGCCCTCGACCGCGCCGACCGGGCCCGCCGTGCCAGGGACGACGACTACGACGACCTCGCGGAGCTGGCGGAACTGGCCGAGCTGCGCGAGCGCGACGAGCTGGACGACAGCGCGGACTCCGACGCCGACGCCACGGGTCTCGCGGAGTACGACGACCTGGAGGACTCCGGGGAGTACGGACCCTTCGACGGGCTCCCGGGGCTGAGCGAGGTCAGTGAGGTCAGCGAGGTCGGTGAGTTCGCAGAGGACTCCCCTGAGCTGGCCGCCGCCCGCCGCAGGCACCCCTCGCACCCGGACTTCGTACCGGTCCGCACGCCGGTCGTCACCGACCACGAGCGCACGGTCGCCCGCCTCGAGGAGCTGGCCGACGCCCGTACCGCCCTCGCCGACGTCCGCCCCGGCCCGCTGGGCACGCTGGACGTGTACGTCTTCACGGACGGTACGACGCTCTGCATGACCCCGGGCCACCGGGAGACCGCCGAACGCCTCGCGGGCGCCCTGCGCGACGGGGGTACACCGTTCCTGCTGGGGGGCTCGGGCATCTCCGGGGCGTACGCCCTCACGTTCTCCTGCGGCGCGCCCGCCGGAGCGTGCGGGGCCGACGCGCGGGACGCGGACACGGCGGACGAGGACGCTCCCGTCGGCGACCACATCTACATCCTCGCCGACCGGGTCATAGCTTCGCTCTAGCCACGGCCCGCTCGACGGCCCGCACGGCCTCGTCCAGTTCCACGACGGACGGGGCCGTTCTCAATGCCTCGGCCAAGTCACCCGCCGCGACCGTGAGTTGATCGGCGACGGCGAAGACGCCGGCGTCCGGCATGATCCGCGGGGGCCTCGGCGGTTCGCCGTCCGGGGTCTCGATGCGCTGGGCGGTCACGGACAATTCCCTGGCCAGGGCCAGTCCTTCGGCCGCGGCACCGCGCTGCAACCTGCTCTGCGGGGCGGCCCGCAGTCGGTCGGCGAATCGGTCCACGGCGGCGGTGAGGCGCGTCGTATCAAGCACGCCGCGACCCTACGCGCCTCCCCGGAACTGTTGCCAACGGGCGAACGCTCAGGCACGGTGACGTGAAGGACCAGTACGCGCGAAGCTGCCTCCGGAGGCGCCGATGTCCCTTGTTTTCTCCGAAGAGACCCACCGCAACCTGCTGTCCCGTATCCCACAGTGCACCGGCCGCGAGATCTCCGACTGGCTCCGCGCGGTCGACGACGGTCCCGCCCTCGTGCGGTTCGACGAGAAGGTCGCCTGGCTCCGCGGCGAGCACGACCTCGCGTACGGACACGCCAAGGCGATCATCCACGAGCACGACCTGAGGCGGGCCGCCCGCCGTCTGGGCTGACCACCGACCCGGTACGTACGCCGAAGGGGTCCACGGGCTTTCGCCGATGGACCCCTTCGTCGTACCGGTCAGCTGTCCTAGTCGTTGCCGCTCAGGATCGAGAAGAGCCGCAGCATCTCCAGGTAGATCCAGACCAGCGTCATGGTGAGGCCGAAGGCCGCCATCCAGGACTCCTCGCGCGGCGCGCCGTACGTCACACCGTCCTCGACCTGCTTGAAGTCGAGCGCCAGGAAGCAGGCGCCGAGGATGATGCCGAGCACACCGAAGAGGATGCCGAGGCCGCCGCTGCGGAAGCCGAGACCGTCGCCGCCGCCGAAGACGCTGAACAGCAGGTTGGCGACCATGAGGAGCACGAAGCCCATCGCGGCGGCCATCACGAAGCCGTAGAAGCGGCGCGTGACACGGATCCAGCGCATCTTGTACGCGAACAGCACACCGGCGAAGACCGCCATCGTGCCCATCACGGCCTGGACGACCACGCCCGGCGAGAGGTACGTGCTCACCGCGCTGCTGATCACGCCGAGGAAGACGCCCTCGAACGCGGCGTACCCGAGGATCAGCGCCGGGACCGGCGTGCGCTTGAACGACTGGACCAGGGCGAGCACCAGGGCCACGAGGGCCGCGCCGATGGCGATGCCGTACGACTTGCCGAGGTTGCTCTCGTCGACCGGGAGCAGGACCCAGGCCAGGACGGCCGTGAGGACGACGGTGCCGAGCGTGGACGCGGTGCGCGTCACCACGTCGTCGATCGTCATGACCCCGGCGCGGGCGGGCGCCTGGGGGCCGCCGTGCTGACCGTCCGTCTGCGGGGCGTAAGGGTTGGCGGCGTACGGGTTGGTCGCGTACGGGTTCTGCGTGCCTACGGCGGGGCCCCCGGCCTGCGGCGCCGCGTGGAAGCCCGCTTGGCCGTTGTCGCGACTGAAGCCCCGTCGCGAGAAGACCGGGTTGCTGCTCCTCATCTCACTCCTCCATGGCGGCCGCCCTGCGCGGCCTTGAGCACAAGAGTAATGCGGGAGCAAAAGGAACACCCTAGTGCCCTGGGAGGATCTTTCCGCGATCGTGACGTCGGCGGGGCCCGGCCGTGGGCGGAATCAAACGGCCGTGCGGCGATCAGGTGAACGCCGGATCGTAGGCGCCGTATCCCCTGCGCTCGGGGTCGAAGCCGAAGCCGAAGTAGTTCCGGTAGAAGGTGAAGTGCCTGGTGAAGCGGCCGTTGACGCGCATCAGCGGGCGGGGGGCGCCGTCGGGCTCCGAGAAGGTGCCGATCAGACCGCCGAACGTGATCCGTCCGGAGGCGACCGCCAGCGCGTGGCTGTAGGAGTCCAGGATGTGCCTGCGGAAGAAGAGCTTCAGCTCACCGAAGGGGAGCTCCACCTTCCGGTGGTCGGGGAACCTCGTTCCCAGCATCAGCGAGAGGTTGGCCACGTTCGCCCGGGTGAGGTTGTCGAAGAGCAGGATCTTGGTGTCGGGCAGGCCCGCGGAGCGGTAGTCGGGGTGGTGCTCCATCTTGTGCAGGATCTCGTTGACCTGATGGTTGAAGGCGCATCCCCAGCTCCAGTTGAAGCCGTCGGGATGGTAGGCCGCGCGGAAGGCGGCGAACTCCGCGGGGCGCATGTTCACCTCGCGGAAGTCCTTCACGCGCGGGTCGTGGTCGTCGGGGTCGCGCCGGTCGCCCAGATCGAGGATGAGCTGTCTGACCCCGGCGGAGTCGGCCCGCTCCACCTGTCCGTCGTCGGTGCTGTCCACCAGGACCGGGCCGCCCGCGTAGCCGTGGGAGAGGAAGCTCAGCTCCATCAGGGTGCCGGGGGCGGCCCGTCCGATCGCCTGGACGGCCGCGTAGACCTCCAGGACCGACATCACACCGTCCTGCTCGTCCTTGAAGGCGTTCCCGTCGTAGTGGGCGCGGGTGATCCGCTCGAAGGAGCGGACCGCGGCCACCGTCTCGGTCTGCCGGCCTCCCGGGTAGGTGAACCTCCTGATGACCACCTCCCCTTTGCCCACGTCGAAGATCTGGAACACCAGGTCCTCCTTTGCCTTGTTGGCCACGAGATGCTGCCTGACCCGGTTCTCGCAGTACGCCCGGAACGGAAGTTGCTTGGGCGGCTTCTCGTACCCGGCCACCAGGACGAATTGCTTCACCGGCTCAGGCCTCGATCCACTCGCCGTCGGCGTTCTGTACCCAGCGCGGCAGGTCGTCGTCGGGGCGGAGCCGTACCAGATTGGTCGGGACGCGTACGGTCCACTGCTCGCCCTGGGGGATCTCGTCGCCCGGGCGGTCGAGACGTTCGGCGATCTCGTCGGCGATCGGCAGGAAGAGGGGGCTGGAGACGGTCGGGAGGGGGCCGCCGTTCCAGAGCTCGCCGAAGTTCATGAAGTGGTCGATGGCGCCCTCGAAACCGAGGCGGGCGGGGACCGAGACCCGGCAGTACCCGGCCTTGAGGAACTGGTTGAACTGCGGGTCGGGGTCGTCGTACGCCAGACGCTCGTCCCACTGGCTCTTACGGCCCCAGAAGTACGGATACGCGACCCATGTCAGATGCTCCCACTCGAAGGCCTGCTCGAAGAAGCGGACGTAGGCGCCCTCCGCCGCGGCCTCGTCGATGTCCATCTGCGGGGCCTCGCCGAGGCGTTCGCGCATCGCGTCGAAGAGGTCGAAGTGCTGCCTGCTCAGGATGGAGACGCAGCTCTTGCGCAGTTCCTGGGAGATCAGCTCCTGGTTGGCCAGGGGGTTGCGGCCCTCGATGGCGACACCGGCGGCGAAGGTGAGCGCGGCGACCTTCTCCTCGTAGTCCCCGAGGCGGGCGCGGTAGGCGGTGGTCAGCTTGGCGTGCGTCTCCGCCCGCCACTTCTCCATCGCGCGCTCGGTGCGCATGCACTTGATCTCGACGGCGACCGCCACCTGGGAGAGCCGGAAGCTGTCGACGGCGACGGGGATCGAGCCCTGCTCCTCGTCGAGCATGGTGATCCACACCCAGGGGTCCTCCGGGTGGAACCGGTGGGTCCTGCGGCCCACCGCGACGTCCAGGGAGTGCCGGCCCTCCCAGATGTTGCAGAGATGGGCGACCGAGCCCTGGAGCGCCTGGTAGCCCTCGTCGATGGTGACCTGACCCGAGTGGTTGTAGTTGGTCTTGCTGTCCCCGCCGCCCGCCTTGAAGTCGAAGGACTTGGTCAGATACATCTCGGGCGGCGGCAGGACGTCGGTCGCCTGGTAGAGCCGCACCCAGTACTGGTAGTTGATCTCGTTGATCTGGTCGGACCGGAGGGTGAAGGCCGGCGGTTTCTCCACCTGGACGGCGCCGGCGTGGGCCGACTGGAGGGTGTGGATGAGGAACGCGGCGGGCTCGGGGATCATGAAGTCGAACATCGTGCGCAGCCCGTAGTTGAACATCTGTGCCCGGTAGACCTTGTTCACCCACTGGTAGACGCCGGAGATGTGCTCGACGCCGGGGTTGTTGTCGAGCGTGTGGGTGTTCTTCTCGGTGACCTCGGTGGTGATCCGCAGGGTGGTGCGCTGGAGCACCCGCTCGGAGATCTTGCTGGCGCTGCGCTGGGTGACGTCCTGGGAGAAGGTGGACGCCGACTTGGTCGCCTCCTCCTTCGACCGGGAGACGGAGCCCTCGGCGGAGGCCGAGAACTCCACCGTGGGGCCGTACTTGCCGGTGACCGTGAGTCCGGCCTTCAGCGACGCGTCCTCCTTGATGACGGCGCTCGCCTCGCGGCTCATCTCGAAACGGTCGGTCGACTCCAGCTCGCGCTCCTCCGAGGTGGTCGTCTCCGTCTCGGTCACGGTGATCTGTTCGGTCTCCTCGCGCCGGGTGTGCTCCCGGAGTTTGGTCTCGCCCTTGAGGACGTTCTCGATATGGGCGATGTCGGCGCCCTCGTAGCCGATCAGCTGCTGGCGGACCACGAGGAGATCGGCGACGCCGGACGGCTTCACGCTGCCCCGGGTGGCCGGGACGGAGCCCGTCTCCAGCGGGATCTCCTCGACCGGGTCCAGGGCCCCGATGGTCAGGGCGTTCCAGACGGACGGCAGGGGTGTGGAGGTGGTGACGAGCGTGTCGCCGATCCGCCGCACACTGCGCTTGACGGGCTTGCCGAACAGTTTCTCCAGCTCGGTGGCCGTCCGGTCGGCCTCGCCCTGGAGGAGCGCGACGATCCGGTCCAGCGGCTGGGCCGAGACGACGATGCCGCGGGCCGTCAGCAGGGCGCGGGTGGCCTCCGACAGCTGCTCTACGGCGTCCGGGCCGAGGCGGAACCCCAGTTCGCCGAGGACCGCCGGGACGAAACCGGGGGTGCCGGCGAGCAGGTCCGGTCTGGCGCCGAAGACCTGCCCGGCGAGTTCCGCGGCGCCGGCCACGGGGATCTCCGGGGGCGTGGGGGTCGGTTCCTCGGCGGCGGCGCCCGGGGCCGCGCCGCCCGTTCCCGTACCTCCTCCGGCGAGGGCCCGCAGGTTGGCCTCCGAGAGGCGGCTGTGGAAGCTGATCTGCCGGGCCAGTTCGGCGTGGGGGGTGTACTCGGCCGGCGGCAGCACCTGTTCGGAGCCGCTCTGTGCGGAGATGCTGAAGTGCTCGCCGCCGAGGCCGGTGAGTTCGACGACCGCTCTGCGCAACTGCTGGTAGAGGCCGAGCAGTTGTTCGGCGCGCTCGCGGCGGATCCTGGCCGCCTCGGCCTCCTTCTCGCGCCGCACGCGCTCGGCCTCGACGGTGGACGTCACGGCTTCGAGGCCCGTCTCGTACGGCAGGCGGAGGGGACGTCTGCGGGCGCGCCGCAACTCCTGCGCGCCGGAGGGGAAGGCGGTCTGCGTCACCAGACGGGAGACGATCTCCAGGTGCCGGAGCTGGCGTACGAGTTCCTCCAGGGCGCGGGCGTGCTCCGACGGCAGGTACTTGATGGCCAGCACGCTGTCCCGGAGCCGGGCGACGGAGGTCTTGTACGGGGCGCTCTGCACGACGTCCGCGGGCGGGGCGCCGAACGCGTCCCGTACGGCCGCGATCACCGTGTCGCGCAGCGAGGGCGGGGCGGCGGCGGGTGCCGCTCCGGCCGCGGTCCGTGGTGAGCGGGGCGCGAGCAGCCGGTCCAGCGCGGCCACGAACTTCGCCGTCTCCCTCGCGAGCGGAGTCTGCTCGGGCCGGGCGATGAACAGCGGGCCCGCGACGTATCCGCCCACCACGCGCCGCAGTTCGGCACGTGGATCGACGGCACTCGACGCGGCGGCCAACGCCTGCTGGAAGTCGGTCTGTTGGGCCAGTTCGACGCTGGGGTTGTCGGGGTCCTGGGTGATGGCGGGCCGTAGCAGGGCAAGGCGGAAGAGCGGCTCCATGGTGAGCTCCTGTGGGAGATGACCGGCACGGTCGACGTCCCAACTCCGCGCCTACCGCTCTCCACAACTATGGAGCGTGCGCACCGCCGTGCCCAGAGCGGAATTTCACTCTTTCGGGTGATTCATCCCTCCGGGGGGAGGTGGCGTGCCCCCTGGCGCCCGCCGGGACGGGGCGTCGCCCTGCGGGGCGAGGCGCGGCCCCCGGGGGGCTCAGCCCGGGCCGGGTGTCGCCCCCCCGGAGGGAGTTCAACCCGGACGGATGCCCCCCTCCGGGCTGGGAGGAGCCACCCTCCCGACGGAGCGTCGCCCCCCCCGGGAGGGGGGCTCAGCCCTGGCTGGGGGAGGCGCCTCCCACCGGGAGGGAGTCCCGCCCGCCGGGCGGAGGTGTGCCGCCCTCCGGACGGAGTGCCACCACTGGAAGGGAGTTACAGCCCGGACGATGTCGCCCTCCCGGGGGAGGGGCCGCCCCCGGGAGGAGGGACGCGGACGGAAGCAGGGAGGCTTCTCAGCGACTTCGAGCTCGGCCGCACGCACCGGTCGGGGCGCGGAGCCTCCGGGGCCCCGGAGGCTCCGGGCAGGAAGTTCAGCCCTCCGGACGGGAGCTCAGCCCGGACGGATGTCGCCTCTGGGGCGAGGTGCCGCCCCCCTGGACGGGGCGTCGCCGCGAGGGAGGGGGCTCAGCCCGGGCAGGGGGAGGTGCCTCCCGCCGGGAGGAGTCCCGCCCCCGGAAGGGAGTTACAGCCCGGACGATGTCGCCCCCCCGGGGAGGCGCCGCCCTCCCGAAGGAAGCCCCGCCCGGACGGATGTCGCCCTCCCGAAGGGAGCGCAGCCCGCCGGGAGGAACTGCCGTCCGCCGGGGGGTAGGTGCCACCCTCCGGACGGAGTGCCGCCCCTGGAAGGGAGTTCAGCCCGGACGGGGCGTCGCCCCCACCCCGGAGGGAATCCCGTCCGTCGGAAGGCGGAGGCCCGTCGGGCGATGGGGAGGGTTTCGACGTGGTTTCGGGGGCGGTCGCGTGCGGGCGGTGGGGTGGGGTTCGTTCGTTCCCGGCGGTGGCCGGTTCACCGCCCGTCCGGGGGGCTCGCGGGGGCGCCCGGAGAGGGCCTCCGCGGCCGTTCGCCGGAAGCCTTGATTCAGGTGTTTGACGCGCACTCGACAACGTGATCATGGGCCCTGAGCTGCGGATTCATCGCCTCTTTGAGCTGACTATTCGTCAAGAAAGGTTCTTCGGAGCCGAGTTGGCCGTTCCGCTCGCCCTGCAGGCACGTTTCCGCAATACTGTGCCTCAGAGGCAAAAAATGGGGGGCGAATCGATCTTCGCAGGTCAGCACAGGTTCAGTGGGAGTGCCCGGAACCGGACTTGAACCGGTACGCCCCAATTGGGGCAGCGAGGTTTAAGCTCGCCGTGTCTGCATTCCACCATCCGGGCGTACGCGGCTCCGCGTCGGCTCACGAGCCTATCCGGGAGGACCCCTCGGACGGCCGAGTACTCAGCCGATCCTGTCTGATTTTATTGGCACCTGAGGGAGTGTCAGCCCTGGTAACACGCCGTCGGCACATGCCGGAAGCAGGACGAAGGTCTTGATACGGACCTTGGGATATGACGGAAACTCGCCGCTCTCTGTCTACTATTCGCCACTCCCCGCACACGGATCGCCCAGAGGCGTCGACGGTGCGACCGCCGGGTGACGGCAGTACTTGAGTCAGGGTCGACGTCATACCGGAGGAGGACGGCGGGGCTTTCCGGTCCGACCCGAGAGGGCCCCGGGAACGGGCATGCGGGCTGACGACCCGGAGCCGTACGGCGGAGAGGATGAAGTCAATCCACCGTCCACTCCTCGCAAGGAGCCCCGCCCGTGACGACCATGTCCCTCCTCCACCGCGCCAGCGCCGTGGCCGCCCACGCCTCCGGCTTGTCCAAGGTCTACGGGCAGGGCGAGACGCAGGTCGTCGCCCTCGACCAGGTCACCGTCGACTTCCGGCAGGGTGAGTTCACCGCGATCATGGGCCCCTCCGGGTCCGGCAAGTCGACCCTGATGCACTGCGTCGCCGGGCTGGACAGCTTCACCAGCGGCTCGGTACGCATCGGCGACACCGAGCTCGGCGACCTCAAGGACAAGCAGCTCACCCAGCTCCGCCGGGACAAGATCGGCTTCATCTTCCAGGCGTTCAACCTGCTCCCGACGCTGACGGCCCTGGAGAACATCACCCTGCCGATGGACATCGCGGGCCGTAAGCCCGACAAGCAGTGGCTCGACAACGTGATCTCGATGATCGGCCTCAAGGACCGGCTCCACCACCGTCCCACCGCCCTCTCCGGCGGTCAGCAGCAGCGCGTGGCCGTGGCCCGCGCCCTGGCCTCGCAGCCCGAGATCATCTTCGGTGACGAGCCGACCGGAAACCTCGACTCCCGGGCCGGCGCCGAGGTGCTGGGCTTCATGCGCAACTCCGTACGGGAGCTGGGCCAGACCGTTGTCATGGTCACGCACGACCCGGTGGCCGCCTCCTACTCCGACCGGGTCATCTTCCTGGCGGACGGACGCATCGTCGACGAGATGCAGAGCCCGTCCGCCGAAGGCGTGCTCGACCGGATGAAGGCCTTCGACGCCAAGGGCCGCCGGAGCTGACCTCCGCCGCCCGGCCGAGCTGACCACCCCTTCCGCCCCGCCCACCGCGGCCCCCGGCAGACCCGCCCCGCCCGCCGCACCCTCGGCAACACGCCGCCCCTCCCGGCCCCCGGTCCGTCCGCAGCGACGCCTCCGGTCGAGCCGTCCGTTCGCCCTGCCCACTTCGTCTGGACTCCCACCATGTTCCGTACCGCCCTGCGCACTGTGCTCGCGCACAAGGCCCGGCTGCTGATGACCGTGCTCGCCGTGATGCTCGGCGTGGCCTTCGTCTCCGGCACCCTGGTCTTCACCGACACCCTCGGCAACGCCTTCAACAAGCAGTCGGCCAAGAGCTACAAGGACGTGGCCGTCTCCGTCTCCACCTACGAGACCGACAAGCCGGGGCCCGACGGGAAGAAGCCGGAGCCCGGACTCGGCCCGAAGACCCTCGACCGGATCGGCGCCGTCGACGGGGTCAAGACCGTCACCGCGCGGGTCGACGGCTTCGCGGGCGTGGCCGACCCGGACGGCAAACTCATCGGCAACGGCTGGTCCAACACCGGCACGAACTTCTCCCCCGCCGAGAACGGCAAGGACGCCGCGTACGACTTCACCGAGGGCGCGGGCCCCACCGAGGCCGGCCAGGTCGCGCTCGACAGGTCCACCGCGTCCAGGGGTGAGTACAAGGTCGGCGACCGCGTACGGGTCTCCACGAACGGACCGGTGAAGGAGTACACCCTCTCCGGTGTCTTCACCACCGAGGACGGCGCGGTCAACGCGGGCGGCAGCCTGGTTCTCTTCGAGACCGCCGTCGCCCAGAAGCTCTACCTGGAACCGGGCTACTTCCAGAGCGCGACCATCACCGCCGAGCCCGGCGCCTCCGACAAGGCGATCCTCGCCGATGTCGAGGCGCTGCTGCCCGAGGACGCCGACGCCCAGACCGGCGCGCAGCTCGCCGACGAGCAGGCCAGGCAGATCGAGAGCAGCCTCAGCGGTATCAACCAGATGCTGCTCGCCTTCGCCGCCATCGCGCTCTTCGTCGGCATCTTCCTGATCTCCAACACCTTCACGATGCTGGTCGCCCAGCGCACCAAGGAACTGGCGCTGCTGCGCGCCGTCGGTGCCTCACGCCGCCAGGTCAAGCGCTCGGTGATGGCCGAGGCGCTGGTCGTGGGCCTCGTCGCCTCCGCGATCGGCTTCGTCCTCGGTGTCGGTCTCGCGGTCGCGTTGCGCTCGGCCATGAGCTCGTTCGGCGCGAAGGTGCCCGCGGGACCGCTGGTGATCAGCCCGGTCGCCGTGGCCGCCGCCTTCGGTGTCGGTGTCGTGATCACCCTGATCGCCGCCTGGCTGCCCTCCCGCAGGGCCGCGAAGATCCCGCCGGTCGCCGCCATGAGCAGCGTGCACGCCGTGGCGACCATGAAGTCGCTCGTCCTGCGCAACTCCATCGGCGCCGTGCTCACGCTCATCGGCGCGGCGGGGATCATCGCGGGCGCGGGGGTCGGGAAGGACGGCAAGCTGATCATCGGCGCCGGCGCCTTCTTCTCGCTCGTCGGCGTCATCGTGCTGATCCCGCTGCTCTCGCGCCCGGTCATCGCGCTCGTGCAGCCGCTGCTGAACCGGCTCTTCGGCGTCGCGGGCAAGCTGGCCGGGCTCAACTCGGTGCGCAACCCGCGCCGTACGGGCGCCACCGCCTCCGCGCTGGCCATCGGCCTCACGCTGGTCACCGGCCTCACCACCGTCGGCGTCACGCTCGGCCAGGCCATCGACAAGATGACCACGGACAACATCAAGGCCGACTACATGATCACCATGGCCAGCGGCCAGGGTCTCGACGAATCAGCGGTCAAGGCGCTGGAGAAGGCGCCGGGCGTCACCGCGGTCTCCCCGCAGCGGGCCTCGTACCTGTCGATCGACGGCGAGGACAGCTCCGCCTCCGGTGTGAGTCCCACGGACGTCCAGCGGGTCCTGTCCGTCAAGACGGTGAGCGGTTCGCTGGACACGCTGACCGACGACGCGATCGCGGTCGCGTCGGACACCGCGGAGTCCCGCGGCTGGAAGACCGGCGACACCGTCACGGTGACGTACCCGGACGACAGGACGGCGCGGCTGAGGATCGGCGCCACGTACGAGCAGAACGAGTTCGTCTCCGCGGCCCTGATCTCCACGGATCTGCTGGACCCGCACGAGGCGAGGCCGCACACGCCCGAGGTGTACGTGGCCATGGACGGCGGCATGACCGAGGCCAACGAACAGGCCCTGGTGGACGCGCTGGGCGACAACCCCGCGATCAGCGTGAACGACCGGCAGGACATCCGGAACATGTTCGGCGGCATGATCAACACCGCGCTGAACATCATGTACGGGCTGCTGGCGATGGCCCTGATCATCGCGGTGCTCGGTGTCGTGAACACCCTTGCGATGTCCGTCTTCGAGCGCCAGCAGGAGATCGGCATGCTGCGGGCGATCGGTCTGGACCGGCGCAGGGTCAAGCGCATGATCCGCCTGGAGGCCGTGGTGATCTCGGTCTTCGGCGCGGTGATCGGCGTCGGGCTCGGCACGTTCCTCGCGTGGGCGATCGGCGAGACGATCCGCGACTCGATCCCCGGCTACGCACTGGTCCTGCCGTGGGAGCGGATCGGGATCTTCCTGGTGCTCGCGGGGCTCGTGGGTGTGCTGGCGGCGCTCTGGCCGGCCCGGAGCGCGTCGAGGCTCAACATGCTGACGGCCATCAAGACCGAGTGAGCCCGGCGCCGCGCGCCGGCGCACCGGGCCCGGCGAAGGGCCCCGCATCCCCCCGGGTGCGGGGCCCTTCGCCGTGCCGACGTACCGCGAGCGCGTGCCCGGTACGGCGCGCGCGTGACGAGTACGGCGAATGGGCGCCGTGACTCGTGTCAGCGCCAGCTGCGGGCGCGCAGCGGAAGACCCGAGACACCCGACTCGCCGGGCTTGACCGCCAGGATCTGGTTGACGCCGATCCTGTTGTGCTCGAAGGAGAGCGCCGAGGCGGCCATGTAGAGGCGCCAGACGCGGGCGCGGCCGGGTGAGGTGAGCCGTACGGCCTCGGTCCAGTGCCGCTCCAGATTGCGCACCCACTGACGGAGCGTCAGCGCGTAGTGCTCGCGCAGGGATTCGACGTCCCTGGCCTCGAAGCCCGCCTCCTCCAGCGTGCCGACGGTGCGGCCGAGCGGGGCCAGCTCACCGTCGGGGAAGACGTAGGCGTCGATGAAGTCGTCGATGCGGTACTTGGACTCGTCCTTCTCGGGGCGGCGCCCGATCTGGTGGTTGAGCAGCCGGCCGCCCGGCTTGAGAAGGGCGTAGAGGTCGTCGGCGTACTCGCGGAAACGCACCGAGCCCACGTGCTCGGCCATGCCGATCGAGGAGATGGCGTCGTACGGTCCGTCCCTGACGTCCCGGTAGTCCTGGACCCGGATCTCGATCCGGTCGGTGAGGCCCTCGCCCGCGATGCGCTTGCGCGCGAACGCGGCCTGCTCGCGGGAGAGCGTGACCCCGGTGACCTGCGCGCCGTACTCACGCGCGGCGTGCATGGCCATGGATCCCCAGCCGCAGCCGACGTCGAGCAGCCGCTCGCCCTCCTTCAGCCCGAGCTTGCGGCAGACGAGGTCGAGCTTGTCGCGCTGCGCGTCCTCCAGCGGGGAGTCCGTGTGCTCGAAATAGGCGCAGGAGTAGACCATGGACGGTCCGAGGACCATCTCGTAGAAGTCGTTGCCCACGTCGTAGTGGTGGCTGATCGCGGCCCTGTCCCGGCGCTTGGTGTGCAGGGCGCCGCTTCTGCGCCGTACCTCCTCGGGGGGCGGCGGGGGCGGCGGCCAGGGTCCGACGATCTCCAGGAGGCGCTTGCCGGCGGCGCGCAGCCGCGGGTCGCGCAGCGGGTGGGCCAGCTCCTGGGCGTCCGCGCCCCGTTCCCAGAGGAGTCCGGCGATCCGGTCGAGAACGGCGTACAGATCGCCGTCGACGTCGATCTCGCCGGCCACCCAGCCGCGGGCGAGTCCCAGCTCGCCCGGCTTCCAGAGCAGTCGGCGCAGGGCCCGGCGGTTCCGGACGACAACGGTCGGCGCGCCCGGCGGGCCCGACTCGCTGCCGTCCCAGGCGCGGATACGTACGGGAAGCGGTGCTCCCAGCAGTTCCTCGGCAAGAGTGGTCAGCCGCAGTGCGGCATCGGCCATGGCGCACACCTCCGTGACGGTGGATCCCAGAAATGCTCAACAGACACGTAAACACCGCCGGGAGGGAGTCGCAGTCCCGACAGCACGCAATGGGTGGGCAAAAATAGCTGCACCCGCCACGTATTTTGTGACCAAATCTGCCAGTGCGCACCCTTGCGTGCCTTCACGTACCCACCTTCGACGCCGGAGGCACGCGAAAGGGCCGCCCGCACCACGGATGGCGGGCGGCCCTTTCGGGGTCGTCGGGGGCGGCCGGGTGGCCCCTCCTGCGGTCAGGAGGCCTTGGCGCCGGTGCCGGCCTTGGCCTTCGTGGCCCCCGGCTCGGGCTTCGACTCCGGCGCCGGGCCGGACTCCGGCCTCGCGGCGACGGGCTGACGCGCCGGGGCGGGCTTGGCCGCCTCGTAGAACTCCTCGCGCGGTGTCTCCATCGCGCCGAGGGAGACGACCTCGCGCTTGAGGAACGCCGAGAGCGTCCAGTCGGCGAAGACGCGGATCTTACGGTTCCAGGTCGGCATCGCCATGCCGTGGTAGCCACGGTGCATGTACCAGGCCAGCCGGCCACGGAACTTGATCTTCAGCTTGCCGACGACGACCATCGCGACGCCCTTGTGCAGGCCGAGACCGGCGACCGCGCCCTTGTTGGCGTGGCTGTACTCCTTCTGCGGGAAGCCCCGCAGACCGGAGATCACGTTGTCGCCGAGGACCTTCGACTGACGCAGCGCGTGCTGCGCGTTGGGCGGGCACCAGGCGTTCTCGACACCGGCCCGGCGGGCGGCCAGGTCCGGGATCTGGGCGTTGTCGCCGGCGGCCCAGATGTAGTCCGTGCCCTGCACCTGGAGCTTGGCGTCGGTGTCGACGTGACCACGCGGGCCGAGCGGCAGGCCGTAACGGGCGAGCGCCGGGTTGGGCTTGACGCCGGCCGTCCACACGATGGTGTTGGAGTCGACCTCCAGGCCGTTGCCGAGCACGACGTGGCCGTCGACGCAGGACTCCATGCCGGTCTTGAGGTAGATCTCGACGCCCCGGCTCTCCAGGTGCTCCTTGCCCCAGCTGCCCAGCTTCGGGCCGACCTCGGGAAGGATCTTGTCGGCCACGTCGACCAGCAGGAAGCGCATGTCCTCGCGCTTGACGCTCGTGTAGTACTTCGCGGCGTCGCGCGCCAGGTCCTCGACCTCACCGACGGTCTCGGCGCCGGCGAAGCCACCGCCGACGAAGACGAAGGTCAGCGCCTTGCGGCGGACCTCCTCGTCGGTCGTGGAGTCGGCCTTGTCGAGCTGTTCGAGCACGTGGTTACGGAGACCGATCGCCTCCTCGATGCCCTTCATACCGATGCCCTGCTCGGCGAGGCCGGGGATCGGGAAGGTGCGGGAGACGGCACCGAGAGCGACGATCAGATAGTCGAAGGGAAGCTCGTAGGCCTCACCGACGAGCGGCGAGACCGTGGCGACCTTGCGGTCCTGGTCGATGGTGGTGACTCGACCGGTGAGCACCTCCGCCTTCGGCAGCACGCGTCGCAGCGGTACGACGACATGCCGGGGCGAGATGCTTCCGGCGGCGGCTTCGGGGAGGAAGGGCTGGTACGTCATGTACGAGCGGGGGTCGACGACCGTGACCGTCGCCTCCCCGTAGCGCATCTTCTTCAGAATGCGACGAGCCGCGTACAGGCCTACGTACCCTCCGCCTACAACAAGGATCCTGGGACGCTCCGTGGTGCTCATGCCATCGAGTATCCACCTGCCCAGGAGGGGGTGCTCGTGAGCCCCTTCACAAGCACCTTCCCCACCTCTGCTACACTGCGCGGCCCGCATGATCGACACCGTCCGCCGGGGGCGGGACCACGGTGTTGGGCGGGACCCCTCGCACCCCTTCTGAGCTGGCCGTCGAGGCGTTCGCGGGTGCTGGACCGGGGGGTGGTTCACACGCCCGCAACGCCGCCGGAACGGCCCGTTGACCGACCGTTGGAAGGGGTCGGAACGGGCCCGGGCCTCCATGGGGAGTGATGTGCGTCCAGCACGGCGGTTTTCCTTGTGAAGAACTTCACGAACTTCGTTCCGGGGTCCGTCCGGGACGGGGTGCAGAGACCCCGTAAGACCGCCGTAAAGACGCGGGAGCGCACCCGGGAGGACACCCGTGAACGGCCTCGGTCACCCCCGCCGCCCGCTCAGGCGATCGACCAGGCGATGCCGTCGAGGATGTCGTGTTCGCTCACGACGACCTCGTCGGCGCCGGTCCTCTCCATGATCGTGAGGAGGATCAGCGCGCCCGCCGCGATCACGTCGACCCGGCCGGGATGCATCACGGGAATCGCCGCGCGCTCCTCGTGCGTGGCCGACAGCAGCATGCCGGTGATCTCCCGCACCCGCTCGAACGGGATCCGGGAGTGGTGGATCGCCGCCGAGTCGTACGCGGGCAGGCCGAGCGCGATCGCCGCGACCGTGGTCACGGACCCGGCGAGGCCGACGAGCGTACGGGCGTCGCCCAGCGGGACGCTCTTCCCGACCGTGCCGAGCGCCGCGTCAATGTCCCCGCGTATGGCGGTGATCTCGCCGGGGGCCGCCGGGCTGCCCGGCCGGTGCCGCTCCGTCATCCGTACGCAGCCGATGTCGACGGACCGCGCGGCGGTGACCCGGTCGGTCCCGACGACGAACTCGGTGGAGCCGCCGCCGATGTCCACGACCAGGTAGGGCTCGGCCAGATCGGTGCGGCCGGTCAGCTCCTTGGTGGCGCCGGTGAAGGAGTACTCCGCCTCCTGGTCGCCGGTGATCACCTCGGGTTCGACGCCGAGGATGCCGAGGACGCCGCGGACGAAGTCGTCGCGGTTCTCGGCGTCGCGGGACGCCGAGGTGGCGACGAAGCGGACGCGGTCCACGCCGTGCCCCTCGATGATCCGCGCGTACTCACGGCAGGCCGCGAAGGTGCGCTCCAGCGCCTCGGGGGCGAGCCTGCCCGTCCGGTCGACGTCCTGGCCGAGCCGCACGATCGTCATGCGCCGGTCGAGATCGACGAGTTCGCCGGTGGCGGGGTCGGCGTCGGCGACGAGGAGGCGGATGGAGTTCGTACCGCAGTCGACCGCCGCGACCCTGGTCATGCCGTACCCCCGGCGTGCTCGTCGGTCTTGGCCCCGGCTTCCGTCCCGGCGGCTTCTCCGGGCTTTGTGAACGGGATCACACAGGGCCCCTTGCGCCACCACTCGGGCAGCATCGCCAGTGCCTCGTCGCCCAGCGGGTTCACTCCCGGTCCCGCCGCGAGCGAGTGGCCGACCAGTACATGCAGACACTTCACCCGGTCCGGCATCCCCCCGGCGCTCGGGAAGCCCGCCAGCACCTCGACGGCGTCGCGCCGCGCGAGGTAGTCCTCATGGGCCTCGCGGTACGCGGCGGCCAACTCCGGGTCGGTCGCGAGGCGTTCGGTCATCTCCTTCATGACACCGTTCGCCTCCAGCGTGCCGATGGCCGAGGCCGCGCGCGGGCAGGTCAGGTAGTAGAGCGTCGGGAACGGGGTGCCGTCCGGCAGCCGCGGTGCGGTCTCCACCACATCGGGCTGCCCACAGGGACAGCGGTGCGCGATGGCGCGCAGACCGCGCGGGGGCCGGCCGAGCTGCTGCCTGAACGCGTCGACGTCCGCCTCGGTCGGTTCGGTGCGTGCGGTCTGCGGAGGGGGCGTGTGCATACCTGCGTCGTTTTCCTTGAGGTCTATCTGTCCGTCCGGTCGGCGTTGTCGACGCCGTCCAGGAGATTGGAGTACCAGGGCCGGTCCGCGGCGCCCTGGTCGGTACGGTGCTCCTCGGCCGCCCGGGGGTCGGCCATGATGTAGCCGGTCTCCCCCGGCATCACGTAGTGCAGATGCTCACGCGCCAGACGCTGGATGTACGCGTCGTCCTGGAGGCGGGCCCTCTCGTCCCGCAGCTCCTCGACCCGCTTCGCCGCCTCACGCGTCAGCTGCTCCTGCTCCGCGATGTCCCCGCGCTGGGACACGTACTGCCGCATCGGATAGGCGAGCGCCACGATCAGCGAGCAGACCACGAGCACCAGGAACGCGGCGCGTCCGGTGAGCCGGGAGCGGCGGGCCTGTCTGCGGGTCTGCGAGCGGTAGACGCGGGCGGCGGTCTGCTCGCCCAGGATCCTGATCCTGGTCGCGGTGGAGAACCGGTCCCGGTTCGCGGCCATGGTCCCGCCTCCCTCAGAGGCCCGGCGGACCTCGTACCTCTGTACTGCGTCACTGCCTCTGTACGCGCGTACGTCCCCGGACACGGTACGGGACCGTGGCCGGGGACGGCCGTAGGACGGGCGGGCCGATGGCCGGTGGCCGGGTCAGTCCTTGAAGCGGGGGAACGCGCTGCGGCCCGCGTACACCGCCGCGTCGTCGAGGATCTCCTCGATACGCAGCAGCTGGTTGTACTTGGCGACGCGCTCGGAGCGGGCCGGGGCGCCGGTCTTGATCTGGCCGCAGTTGGTGGCGACGGCGAGGTCGGCGATCGTGACGTCCTCGGTCTCACCGGAGCGGTGCGACATCATGCACTTGAAGCCGCTGCGCTGCGCGAGCTCGACGGCGTCCAGGGTCTCGGTCAGCGAACCGATCTGGTTGACCTTGACGAGCAGGGCGTTGGCCGAGCCCTCCTCGATGCCGCGGGCCAGGCGCTCGGGGTTGGTGACGAAGAGGTCGTCGCCGACGATCTGGACCTTGGAGCCCAGCTTGTCGTTGAGGACCTTCCAGCCGGCCCAGTCGTCCTCGAAGAGCGGGTCCTCGATGGAGACCAGCGGGTACGAGGCGACGAGCTCCTCGTAGTACTCGGTCATCTCCGCGGCCGAGCGGGACTTGCCCTCGAACTCGTAGGAGCCGTCCTTGTAGAACTCCGAGGCCGCGACGTCGAGCGCGAGCGCGATGTCCTTGCCCGGGGCGTAGCCGGCTTCCTTGATGGCCACGAGGATCAGGTCGAGCGCGGCGCGGTTGGACTCCAGGTTCGGCGCGAAGCCGCCCTCGTCGCCGAGGCCGGTGGAGAGCCCCTTCTCCTTCAGGACCTTCTTCAGCGTGTGGTAGACCTCGGCGCCCCAGCGCAGCGCCTCGGAGAAGGACTCGGCGCCGATCGGCGCGATCATGAACTCCTGGATGTCCACGTTCGAGTCGGCGTGCGACCCGCCGTTGAGGATGTTCATCATCGGAACGGGCAGCAGGTGCGCGTTCGGGCCGCCGAGGTAGCGGAAGAGCGGGAGGTCGGAAGCCTCGGAGGCGGCGTGCGCCACGGCCAGGGAGACACCGAGGATCGCGTTGGCGCCGAGCGAGGACTTGTCGGGCGTGGCGTCCAGGTCGAACATCGCCTGGTCGATCAGGCGCTGCTCGGTGGCGTCGTAGCCGACGAGCTCCGGGCCGATCTGCTCGATGACGGCGAGGACGGCCTTCTCGACGCCCTTGCCCTGGTAGCGGTTCTGGTCACCGTCGCGGAGCTCAAGGGCCTCGAACGCACCGGTTGACGCACCGGAGGGGACAGCAGCACGGCCGGTGCTGCCGTCGTCGAGGCCGACCTCGACCTCGACCGTTGGGTTGCCTCGGGAGTCAAGGATTTCCCGGGCTACGACGACGTCGATGGACGGCACGAGCATCTCCTTCTGGGATGTGACGCGTGGAGTGCAGGGTCTCATTGGCCTTGCGGCATGAGCCTAACCGGCTCCCGGTCGGCGGTCGGCAGATGCCCGCCCGCTGGGACGAAAAGAGTCCGCGATGCCCGTTCGGCCGCGAATGTCCAGGGGTTGGTGGGGGGCGGTGGGGCTGGTGGGGGCGGTGGGTGCGGGGACCGTCCGAACCCCGGCCCGGCGCGTCCGGGGGGAGTGAGGCGCGCCGTGCCGGGGTTCGGGGGGAAAGGGTCAGCTCAGGTGGAGCTGCTGACCCGGGAAGATCTCGTCGGCGTCCTCGACGATGTCCTTGTTCAGCTTGAAGAGCTTCTTCCAGCCACCTTCGACCTTCTCGGTCTCGGCGATCTTGGAGAGGGTGTCACCGGGCTCGACCTTGTACTCGCCGTCGCCCTTCTTGACCGGACCGCGCGTCTCACCACGCGAGGCGGGCTGCTCCTGCGCGGCACGCGGCGCGGAGCGCTCCTTCGGGGCGGCCTGCGGGGCCTGCTCGGGGGCGGACTGCTGGGCGGAGTCGGCCGAGCCGGAGTCGTTCGAAGCGGCGTCGTTGGAGCTGGCGTCGTTCGAGCCGGCGTCGTTCGAGGCGTTGGACAGGCCCACGCCACAGGTCGGCCAGGCACCCTTGCCCTGGCCCGCGAGGACCTTCTCGGCGATCTGTATCTGCTGGGACTTCGAGGCCTGGTCGGCGCTGGACGCGAAGGCGGTGCCGCCGTACGCGGCCCAGGTGGAGGCGGAGAACTGGAGCCCGCCGGTGTAGCCGTTGCCGGTGTTGATGGACCAGTTGCCGCCGGACTCGCACTGGGCGACGGCGTCCCACTCGGCGGTGGTGGCCGCGGAGGCGGAGGTGGCGCCGAGCAGCGGGGCCGCGACGGCGGCACCGGTGATGCCGGCGAGCGTGGCGTAGCGGACGGCCTTGGACGGACGGCGGTGCTTGCCCTTGCCGGATGTGGAAAACAGCATGCGAGATCTCCTCACCGACGCCTGCGAGGTGAGCTGTCGGGTTCGGGCCAAGTGAGTTGCCCGGCCGTGCGGCCCGGGAACGTCTTCACGTCCCCCTGCGCACGGCTGCACCCCGAGCCGGCCGTGATGACCGGCACTTACCTGGGTCCCCCGCTCCTGCCTTCGGCGCGTGACGCGACGAGTACTCCCCCCGACCGACGGCAGGATTCGGCGTGACGGTCGACGGTGCCCGCGGTGCGAGCGGTTCAGACCGTAAACACAGACATCCCGGATGTTCAAAGAAGGAACATCCGGGATGATTCACCCATCCCGCCCCGAGGAAACCCCTGTTTACGCAGGTCGGAACGGAGAGCGGGTGAGTTGCCGGGCAGATCGCATCAGTTGGGGCGAAGAGACGCTTGTCTCACTTGCACAGATGCGGACATAGCCCGCTTGACTACCCCTGATTCGGGGCCAGATCGAGCTTCTGTCCGGGCAGGATGAGATCGGCGTCGGAGCCCACGACCTCGCGGTTCGCCTGGTAGAGCGCGGACCAGCCGCCGTCCATGCCCAGCTGGTCGGCGATGGTCCACAGGCTGTCGCCGGAGCGGACGGTGTACGAGCCGTCGGCGGCGGCCTCGCCGTCGCCGTCCGCGTCGCCGTTACGTACCGAGGCGTCACCCCGTGAGGCATGACGGCCGCTTTCGCGCTCTTCGTCCGCGTTGCCGGTCTTGCCCGCCCCGGTCGATCCCTCGTCGGCGGCGGCCGACTCGCCCGGCTCGGGAGCGGCCTCGCCGCGGTGCTTGCCCTTCCCGGTGGAGGTGTCGGCGCCGGTGCCGGTCTCCGTGCTCGCCTCCGTGCCGGGCTCCTCGGAGCCGGACGCGGAGTCGCGGCCGAACTGCCCCGACGACGGCGTGGAGTCGGGAGCGGGAGGCAGCACGGCCTCTTCGGACGGCTCGGGCTCGGCGGACGCCTCGGGCTCCTCGGCGGCCTCGCTCGCCTCGCTGTCCGGAGCCGAATCCGTGTCGGCGACCACGTCCGCGTCGGCCGTGAGCCCAGTGACCAGCGCGCAGGTCGGCCACGCGCTCGGGCCCTGCGCTTCGAGGATCTTCTCGGCCACGGCTATCTGCTGGCTGCGGCTGGCCTGGTCGGCCGTCGGGGCGTACGCCGTACCGCCGAAGTCGACCCAGGTCTCCGCGGAGATCTGGAGGCCGCCGTAGTAGCCGTTGCCGAGGTCGGCGCTCCACATGCCACCGCTCTCGCACTCGGCGACGCGGTCCCAGGTGGAGGCGTCGGCCGCACTGGCGCCGGTCGCGCCGAGCAGCGGGATGGCGATCGCCGAGCCTGTCACCCCTGCCGCGACGACAAGGGCGGGGGCCTGACGGGGCCGACGGTGCCGGCCGTTCCCGGAGCGCATGCGGTTGCCTTCCGTGAGACTGCTGAAACGTCAATCCCGACGCGTGACTGCCGGGACGGTCGTGAACGTAGCCGCACTCGAACGCCTGTCACAAGTCGATGCAGCGGAGATCACGTGAAAGTCACAGTGTTGACAATCCTTCAGTCACGCACCGCTGTGAACTGCACCGGGAGCGTGCGCAGTCCCCGCATGATGAGCCCGCCACGCCACCTCAAATCGGATGGATCGACCGCAAGTCGCAAGTCGGGCAGACGGGTCAGCAGGGTGGCCAGCGCGGTCTGTCCCTCCAGCCGGGCGAGTGGCGCGCCGAGGCAGTAGTGGATGCCGTGGCCGTAGCCGAGGTGTTTGTTCTCACTCCGGGACAGGTCGAGACGGTCGGGGTCGGCGAACCGCTCGGGGTCCCGGTCGGCGGCGGCGAGTACGACCAGGACGGGGTCGCCCAAGGCGACGCTCTGCCCGCCGAGTTGGACGGGCTCGGTGGCGTAACGCCAGGTGGCGAGCTCCACCGGCCCGTCGTAGCGCAGCAGTTCCTCGATCCCGGTGGTGAGCAGCTCCGTCTCGCCCGCGGCGAGCGAACGCTGGAGCCGCTCGCGCTGACCGGGATTACGGAGCAACGCGTAGACGCCGTTCCCGACCAGATTCACGGTCGTCTCGAACCCCGCGAAGAGCAGGATGAACGCCATCGCGGCGGCCTCGTTCTCGGTGAGGTGCTCGCCGTCGTCGCTCGCCCGGATGAGCCCGGAGATCAGATCGTCCCCGGGCTCGTCCCTCTTGCGGTGGATGAGTTCGGCGAGATATCGCCGCATCTTCTTGACGGAACGCGCGACCCCGCCCCTCGGCCCGCCACCGTGCCGGATCATCATCCCGGCCCAGTCGCGGAAGTCGTCCTGGTCCTCGCGCGGGACGCCGAGCAGATCGCAGATCGCGTAGATGGGGAGCGGGAAGGCGAAGTCGTGGATGAGGTCGGCCTCCCCCTTCGCCGCGAAGGCGTCGATGAGCCCGTCCGTCAACTCCTGCACCCGGGGAGCGAATTCGGCCACCCGCCGGGGGGTGAACGCCTGCGACACCAGTCGGCGCAGCCGCGTGTGGTCGGGCGGATCGATGTTCAGCAGATGCGTCATCAACTCCGATCCCCGCTCCCCCGGGATCCCCGTCTTCCCCTTGGCGTGCGGCTGCTCGGCATGGTGCACCGGATTCTTCGACAGCCGGGGATCGGCGAGCGCGCGCCGGGCGTCCGCGTACCGCGTCACGAGCCACGCGTCGACCCCACTGGGCAACGTGGTCCGCCGCACCGGCGCGTGCTCACGCAGCCAGGCGTACGCGGGGTAGGGATCGGTGGCGAACTCCCAGGTGAAGAGCTCGGGACCGGAGGACGCGTCGGGGTGAAGGCCGTGCATGCGCCCGACAGTAACGGCACCGTCCGACTCACCCGACGGCACCGCCGGCGAGATCGTCGACGACCCGGTTGATGACACCCCGGGCGGTCCCGCCGTACGAGGCGACGGCGGTCAGGACTCCCCGGCGGCGGCGATCAACCGGCGGGCGTCGTCGCCCCGTACGGCATCGCGGGCAAGCCCGTCGAACGCCCTTGAGTACAACTCGACTTGGCTCGGCTGCACCAGCGTCACCGCCGCGTCCAGCGAGTCAGCGTGTACCCGCTCCGCGTCGAAGATGGTGAATGTCGGCAGCGGCCAGACGGTGCGTTCGGCGGAGAACGGAATCACTCCCAGCGCGATATGGGCGGACATCGTGGTGTCAACGAGGTGGTCGAGCTGTGCGGCCATGGTGCCGGGCTCGCCGATGCGGTGGCGGAGAACCGCTTCCTCCAGCAGGATCGAGAACCGGTGCTTGCCGTCGCGCACCACACGGTTGCGCCTCATACGTGCCGCGACGGCTTCTTTCACATCGTCGGGCGTGCCCCGAAAAGCGGCGATCGAGGCGAGCAGCGCGGTCGCGTACTCGGGGGTCTGGAGAAATCCCGGTATCACGTCGGAGCAGTACACACGGAAGCGCGAGGTGCGTTCGTACAGCGTCGCGCCGGATTCCTGTAGCCGGCGCAGACCGGTCCGCTGAAGACGTCTCCACCGCACATACGCCTCGGCCGACTGCCGATTCGCCGCGATCAGGTCGGCCGACTCGTCGTCGGCGTGGCAGGCGGCGCACCACGCGCGGAGGTCGGAGTCCGAGGGAAGAGTCCGCGCGTTCTCGATGCGCGACGATTTGGACTCCGACCATCCACACCTGACGGCCAGTTCACGCCCGGAGATCCCGGCGTCGAGCCGCAGCTCGCGCAGTCGGGCCGCGACCGTGTCCCGGGCTTGCTGCACATCGGCCGATGGATGCGGATACATGGCGGGGCGGGCCGTTCGGTCAGATCTTGTAGTCCTCGTGCGGGACAGCACGCTCCCACACGGTGTCGAAAGCCGCGACACAGAGGGCCAACGTCGCAGGGTCCTCGGTGATCTCGTCCTCGACCACGGCGCCGTCCCCCGAGAAGTGGTGCACCCGGAGCAGGGTGCCGTCGAACGCCCAGAAGTCGTTCGCCGGGAGGGCGATTGGGCCGGCCGACCTGCGTGGCAGCCAGCGCACTTGTTCGCCGGCCGTGACGTTGGCGTGTGTCACGTAGTGCTCCCACCGGATGTACTCGCTCACCGGTTCGGAGACGATCCGGGCCCGGCGGATCGTGACGCCTCGGGCCACGGTGTCGGCGATCAGCTGGTCGTACGGGTGCCACCACGACTGCCGGTCCGCCCAGTCGACGCGATCGCCGCGCCGCCACGCGTGGAACCGTTCCGTGGGCGCGTACGAGTCGCGCAGCTCCAAGTGCACGGCCGACGTGCGGCATTGACCCAGCAGCTCACCGAAGCTCGGCACGTTCGACGGCATCGCACGCCTCCCTGATCAGGGGCACCATACGTGCCGGAATCCTGACGAGTGCTTCGCTCGCCGGGATGGGACCGTTCGCCGGGCTTGTCGCCTCGCACTCAGCTGTTGTCGTGGCGGAACCGGGCTTCCAACCCTGGAAGAGGATCTCCTGCGCCTCGGCATCCACCCTGACCGTCGGGCAGTGGTCACGATCGGTGTGGGGATCGATGCCGATGAATTCGACTGACATGGTCAACCTCCGGACGGTTGCTTCTTGTTGCACTCCGCTTGCCCTTCGTAGTTAAGCGGAGCACGTGCCCCTTCGGAGTCCCGGAGGAAGGATTGGCGTGCAAGCTGCTGCAAGTTGGTCGAGATGTGTTCCGAGCCGATGCCACCGTTGCCAAGTCACGGGAGACGACGACAAGGAGGAACACCATGGCCAAGCACGAGAAGCCGCCGCCCGACAACGGGCAGGGAACGCCGCCGCCCGGGAACGCGGACGGGCAGGTGCCGAAGGAACCCGAGCCCGACGGCAAGCACAAGAAGTAGGGGACCTCGTGAGCTCATTCGATGAGTGGCGTAGCCGTCTGGCGGACGCCATGGAGCGGCGTGGCGACTGGCCCGCGCGGTCTCCGTGGGTGCGGGAGGCGGTCCATGCCGTGGCCCGTGATCGGTTCGTGCCCGAGCGTGTGTGGCGCTGGGACGGTGATGCCTACGTTCCCGTCGACCGCGCCGCCGATCCCGATCGGTGGGCCGCCGAGGTGTACGGGGACCCCAACGCGGCAGCCGTCACACAGGTCACGGACGGGCTGCCGTCCTCCAGCCTCTCGTGCGAGGGCGTGGTGGTCGACATGCTCGATTCGCTGCTTCTCGAACCGGGGCACCGCGTACTGGAGTTGGGGACGGGCACCGGCCGTAACGCCGCGCTGCTGGCGTGGCGGGCCGGGGCCGGGCGGGTCACCAGCGTGGAGGTGGACGCCGGGTTGGCGGCCCGCGCTCGGGAACGGCTCCGGGACGGCGGGTTCGACGTACGGGTCGAGGTTGCCGATGGCCGTGACGGGCCACCCGTCGCCGTACCGTACGACCGGGTCATCGCCACCTTCGCCGTCGACGAGGTCCCGTGGTCGTGGGTGACCCGGACCCGGCCGGGTGGGCGAATCGTCACCCCGTGGGGGCGGCTGGGGTACGTCGCGCTCACCGTCGCCGGGGACGGGCGTTCGGCGACCGGTTGGATGCAGGGGCTCGCACAGTTCATGCCCGCGCGGGGCGCCGGTCGGGGGCGGGTCTCCTTCCAGCAGGTACGGGCGGCGGCCGGCGGGCCCGTCGGGGAGTCACGTCCGGTCGGGCGTGAGCTGGAGCCGCTGCGCGACGACATCCACCTGCGTTTCGCGCTGCGGGTGGCCCTGCCCGACGTACACATCACCACGGCCGAGGACGACGACGGCCTCAACGCCTGGCTGCACGACGGCGGTTCCTGGGCGGCTCTGTCCGCCGTGGATGGCGGCCGCACCGTCGCGTACCAGGGCGGGCCGCGCCGGCTGGCCGATGAGCTGGACGCCATCTGGGACCGATGGCTCGGTGACGGCAGCCCCGCGCTGTACGACTACGGCATGACCGTGGAGCCCCACCGGCAGTACGTGTGGTGCGGCGATCCGGTCACAGGCCGCAGGTGGTCACAGGGCCGGCGGTGAGCAGTCGATGTCGGGGCGTGGCGGCCGCGGATGGGTGGGGGTGGGGGCGGGCGGGTCGGGGTCATCGCGGGTCGCGTGGATGCGGAGGAGGCCGTCGATGCCGCGTAGCAGCGTCTCCCCGGCCAGGGCCGGGTCGCCGAGGTAGCCCGCGCTCATCGCGCCGTCGCGGAGCATGACGAAGTGCCGGCCCGCGTGGTCGGACTGGGCGACCGTGATCTCGGCGAACAGGGCGGTGATCGTGCGCAGGAACCAGTCGCGGTGCGCCACCACGGCGCGGTGCACCGGGTGGGTGGGGTCGGGGAATTCGGCCGCCGCGTTGAGGAACGCGCAGCCGCGGTAGCCGGGTGAGCGGATCTGGTCGACCAGGGAGGCGCCGATGCCCCGCAGGATCGCGTCGGCCGGGGGGCGGGCGGCGGTCAGGGAGGCGATCTGGGCGCGGATCGCCCGGTCGACGCCTTCGATGTGGGCGACGGCCAGGTCGTCCTTGCTCCGGAAGTGGCGGTAGAAGGTCGCGTTGGTGACCTTGGCCTCGGCGACCAGACGGTCGACGCCCACGGTGTGGATGCCCTCCGCGTAGAAGAGCTGCCCGGCGGTGCTCAGGAGCCGCTCGCGGGCCGCCGAGACTCTCCTGCCGGTGCCTGTGCCGATGTCCGTCTCTGCCATGCCGCCCATTCTAGGGGTAGAACGCTCTCTCTTGTTTTTCGGTGAGCGGCTGTGCCAGACTCCCGCCAAGGGAGAACGTTCTCTCTACTTCATACCCACTGGAGAACCCCATGGCATCCACCGCCTCCATGGCGTCCGTCGGCGCCGCGCCCGCGCTGCGCCGGCTGTACGTCACCCGCTTCGTCTTCGCCGCCGTGTGGGCGGGGCTCCTGCTGGTGTCCGGCTCGGAGCTCACCCTCGGGGCCAAGCTGCTGCTGGTCCTCTATCCGGCGTTCGACGTGGTCGCGGCCGTGGTCGATGCCAGGTCGGCGCGTGCGGACGGGCCGGTCAAGGGCCTGTACGCCAACATCGCCGTCAGCTCGCTCGCCGCCGTCGGTATCGCCGTCGCCAGTACGTCGGGCGTCGCCGACGTACTGCGTGTCTGGGGCGCGTGGGCCGTCGTCTCGGGACTGGTCCAGCTCCTGGTGGGCGTCGCGCGACGGCCGATGGGCGGCCAGTGGGCCATGATCGCCAGCGGCGGTATCTCGGTACTGGCCGGCGCGAGTTTCGTCCGGGGCGCCGCACAGGACGACCCCACGCTGAACACCCTCGCCGGCTACGCCCTGCTCGGCGGGATCTTCTTCCTCGTCTCGGCGTTCCGGCTGTCCCGCACGGCCCGCCCCGCCCGCACGGACTAGTCCCCGGCGTGCCCCTCCGCCGCCAGGATCGCGTCACGGTAGACGCGGGCCGCCGCGCGGAGGGAGGCCTCGGGGTCGACGCCCGCCTGTTCCGCCTTCGCGGCCAGAGCCAGGAGCTCGTAGCCGATGCCCTCGCCCTCGGGGAGCGGGACGTCCAGGGGCGCGGCGTCGACGCGCGAGGCCAGCTTGGCGGCCAGGGCGAGGGCCGGCTGGCCCAGCGGGACGCCGTCCGTGATCGAGTCGCGCTGTTTCTCCGCCGCCTTCGTACGGAGCCAGTGGGCCTTCACGTCCTCCGGGGTCTCGGCCTTCTCGTCGCCGAAGACGTGCGGGTGGCGGTGGATCAGCTTCTCGACGATCGTGGCAGCCACGTCGTCGATCGAGAACGGCTCGTCGTCCTCGCCGTCCCCGCCCTCCTCCGCGATACGGGCGTGGAAGACCACCTGGAGCAGGACGTCGCCCAGCTCCTCGCGCAGTTCGTCGCGGTCCCCGCTCTCGATCGCCTCGACCAGTTCGTAACTCTCCTCGATGGCGTACTTGGCGAGGCCCTCGTGCGTACGGGTGGAGGACCAGGGGCATTCGGCGCGGATGCGGTCCATGACCTGGACGAGGTCGAGGAGACGGGCGCCCGGCAGGTCGTACGACCCGGGGAGCAGCTCCAGGTCCGGCATCCGGACGCGGCCCGAGCCCGCGAGGCGGGAGAGTCCGTCGGTGAGGGCCTGGTCGCCCTCGCCGGAGGGCAGGACCACGACCGTACGGCCGCCGGCGCAGGCGTCGACCAGTTCCTGGGCGGTGGGCGCGGCGAGCGCGACGGTGACTCCGGCCTCGCGCAGATACGGCAGCTGCGGGTGCGCGGGGTCCGCGCACAGGACCTGGTCGGCCTCGCGCAGCGTCTGCCAGGCGGGCCAGGACAGCACGCCGGGCGCGACCCGGTGGCTGACGGTCAGCAGGACGATACGGCCGGGGGCGACGGCGGGTTCTTCGGTCACCCGAGGAAACCTACCCCCGCTCCCCGGCCGGGCGGCACGCGCCCGGTGTCACGGGCCCGCCGTCACACGGCCGATGTCACGCGCCCGTCGGAGCCTGCTCCGGCGGGGCCTCCTTCGTGACCTGGGTCAGCCAGGGGGTCCTGGCCTCGCCGAGCCTGACCTGCTTGACGTCCCACGCTCCGTACCGCGGGTTGACGTCGATGCCGAGCTCCTCGGACGTCTTGACGAGCACGGCCAGGACCTGCTGCTGGCCCTCGGGCGTGGTGGTGTTCGCGCCCAGCGACTGCGCCAGCTTCGACATCAGCACCTCGCGGCGGATCGCGCTGTCGATCTGGTCCGGGGTGAGGGCGCCCTGCTGGAGCAGCATCGCCGCGAGCTGGTCCTCGCCGCCGGACTGCTGGGCCGCGGCCTGCCGGGTGGACTGGATGTCCTTGCGGGTGGCCTTCACACCGGCCTCGTCCGCGGCCTTCTGCAGGATGCGGTCGAAGATCATGCTGTTGAGCTTGACCTGGCCGAGCTGGCCGGTGTTCTTGATGAGTTCGGCCGCTTGCGGGGACGCCTGCTGCGCGTCGCGTACGTCACGGACCTGGGCCTGGAGCGCGGACACCTCGATGCGTTCCCCGCCGACGACGGCCGCGGCGCCGGGGTGGGCGTCGTTGCCGCAGGCGGTGAGGAGCGGGGCCGCTGCGAGGAGCGCGGCTGTGAGAGTGAGCGCTGTGCGACGGCGGCGGTGCAAAGGGTGCCTCCTGGATCGTGACAACGACCGTGCGTTGATCGATGTTAGGCAGTGGCGGCGGATCCGATCCAGTCACCCGGTCCTTTTACGAAAACTTCGCCCTCACCGGGAGGGATACGAGATCGCCCGCCCCGCCCTATCCCGGCCGGGGACCGGTCGACGCCGGCTCCGGCGCCGGCCGGTCCGCCGCGTCGGGGCGCAGCATGATCGTGCGGGAGACCACGAAGGTGATCGGGATCGCGGCGGCCGCGGCGACCAGGGGTGCGTAGGTGCTGCTGAATTCCATGACGTCGACGAGGAGATAGACGCCGCAGGTGGTGATGGTGAAGTTCGCCGCGTTGGTGAGCGGGAACAGCAGGAACTTCCGCCAGGTCGGCCGGGTCCGGTAGGTGAAGTGGGAGTTGAGGAAGAAGGAGCCGATCATGCTGAGCACGAACGCGATGACGTGCGCCGCGACATAGGGGAGCCAGTTCAGCAGCACCAGATAGCAGGCGTAGTACGAACCGGTGTTGACGACCCCGACGAGCGCGAATCTGATCAGCTGGCCCCGGACCCTCATGTGCCTACGAGCTCCTGCTCCTGGTCCGTCGTCGCACGTGCCCGGCGCGGCCGGTCCACGTCGGTCGCCGCCACCAGATAGTGGGGGCGCCGCTTCACCTCGTAGTAGATGCGGCCGACGTACTCGCCGACGACTCCCACCATCACCATCTGTACGCCCGACAGGGCGGTGACAGCCACCAGGAGTGTGACATAGCCGGGGGCGTCGACCCCGTTGACCATGGCGTCGACGACGATCCACGCCGCGTACAGGGAGGCGAGCGAGAGGAGCGCCAGCCCGAGGTAGAGCGCGGCGCGCAGGGGCTTGTTGTTGAAGGAGAGCATGCCGTCGAGCCCGTAGTTGAGCAGCTTCCCGAAGCTCCACTTGGAACGGCCCTGCTCACGGACCGCGTTCTCGTACTCGAAGGTGGTCGAGCGGAAGCCGACCCAGGCGAAGATCCCCTTGGAGAAGCGGTTGTACTCGGCGAGGCCGAGGACCGCGTCGACCGCGCGGCGGGAGAGGAGCCGGAAGTCCCCGACGCCGTCGACGAGTTCGACGTCGATGAGCCGGTTGATCAGCCGGTAGTAGGCGCGGGCGGCGAGGGTGCGGGTGACCCGGTCGCCCTTGCGCGTACGGCGGGCGATGACCTGCTCGTACCCCTCCTCGTGGAGGGCGAGCATGCGCCGGACCAGCTCCGGCGGGTGCTGGAGGTCCGCGTCCATGATGACGACGGCGTCGCCCTTCGCGTACTGGAGACCGGCCAGCATCGCCGCCTCCTTGCCGAAGTTACGGCTGAAGGAGACGTAACGGGCGCGGGCGTCGGCCGCGGCGAGCCTGTCCAATCGCTCCAGGGTCCCGTCCCGGCTTCCGTCGTCCACGTAGACCAACTCGAATTCATGCCCGAGTTCTGCTTCGAGCAGGGCGAGTTCATCGGTCACACGGTCGTGAAAGCGGTCGACGATCTCCTCTTCGTTGAAGCACGGGACCACTATTGAGATCAGCACCATAGAACGACAGCCCACAGGAATGTCACAGATGGATTCCCCTGGTGAATTACAAGCGGCCATCGAGTGAACTGAAGCGCTAACGCCCCTTATGTCGGGATCCACGCTGACATATTCGATCACTATGCCGATCCTGGAATCCGTACGTGGCCGGGCAGCCGCGTTCGCCGCGCTGATCACCCTGGCCACCGTCTCCGCCGGTGACGCGGCGGCCCGGAGCTTCCCCTTCGGCTCCGGCACGCGGAGCGTCAACGACCTGGGCAACCAGTTCGTCCCGTTCCACGCCAAGCTGTGGGACCTGCTGCACGGGCGCGGGGACGGCGGGCTGCTGCTCAACTGGCAGTCCGGGTACGGCACGGCCTTCCTGCCGGACCTGGGGACGTATCTGACCAGTCCGTTCGCCCTGCTGGTGGGGCTCTTCCCACGGGACCGGATCGATCTCGCCGTCTACGTCATCACCCTGCTGAAGATGGCGGCGGCGGGCGCGGCCATGGCCTGGCTGCTGCTCTCGACGGCCAGGAAACACCGCGACCCCACGCCCTGGTGGGTCGCCGGGGTGCTCGGTGCCACGTACGCGCTCTGCGGCTGGTCCGTCATCGAGGCCTCCTACAACCCGATGTGGCTCGACGGGCTCATCGCCTTCCCCCTGCTCTGCCTGGTCGGCGAGTGGGTGCGGGAGGGCCGCCGGCCGGTGCTCGGCCCGCTCGTCGTCGCCCTCGCCTGGATCGCCAACTTCTACACCGCGTACATGGCGACCCTCGGCGCCGCCCTCGTGCTCTGCGTCCAACTCCTGCTCGCCGACGGGACGGTGCGCGAGCGGCTGGGCGTCATGCTGCGCGGCACGGCCACCGTCCTGCTCGGCATCGGGCTCGCCGCGCCCGTGCTGCTGCCGGTGGTGAGGGGGACGGGGCACGCGTATCCCGGCTGGACGACGGAGTTCGAACCGGCGGGCTGGAGCGAGGTGTTCGCGCGGACGCTCCCCGCGACGTACGACTTCTTCACCCCCGCCGTCTTCCTCGGCGGCGGCGCCCTGCTGCTCGCCGTCGTGCTGCCGTTCAACCGCGCCGTTCCCCGGCGCGAACGGGTGGCGTGGGCCGGGCTCGCCGGCGGTGTCGCGCTGTCCTTGCAGTGGGGGCCGACGCATCTGCTGTGGCACGCCTTCGCGACGCCCAACGGCAGCCCGTTCCGGCAGACCTTCGTCCTCTCCGGGCTGCTGGTGATCGCGGCCTGGAAGTGTCTGGCGTACGGCTGGCCGGGCCGTCGCCCGCTGCTCGCCGGCACCGGCGTGCTGGTCGCGGTCGGCGCCCTCGCGGCCACCGACGCGCTGACCGGCCGCCGGGCCCTCGCGCTCTTCGTCTGCGGAGTGGCGGCGGCCGTGGCCGCGCTGCTGGTGGTACGGCTGCCCCGGCGCCGGTACGCGGTCCTCGCCGCGCTCCTGCTGGTGGGCGGGCTCGCGGGGCAGGCGGCGGCGACCACCGCGTACGCCGACCGCGCCAGGCTGGAGCGGCTCGACCACTACCCGGCGTGGGACGAGGCACACGACAGGCGCGCCGACGCGATCGCGGACGTGGACGGCTGGCCGCGCTACCGCACCGACCCGGGACGCACACAGATCACCGCGAACGACCCGATGCTGCTGGGCGGGCAGGGCTCCTCCTACTACAGCAGTCACACACCCGACGTGCTGACCCGGACGCTCGGCGCGCTCGGCGCCGGCTGGACGTCGAACGGGCGGGCGGTGCAGAGCCTGGACAGCCCGGTCGTGGACGCGGTGTTCGCGGTCGGCGCGCGCTTCCGTACGGAGGCGGACCCCGCCAACGGCGGGCAGGCGGGCGACGGGCCGCCGACGCTCAGCCGGGCGGACGTGCCGCCACTGGTGACCGTACGGCCGCCCGAGAGCACACCGCCGCGCTACGGACCCTCCCCCTTCCGCAACCAGGAGATGCTGCTCGGCTCGCGCGTCTACTCCGACCCCGTCGCCGGGTCCTGCCCGGCCGGCCGTGAGGTCTTCCTCTGGGCGCCCGACTACTTCGGCACCGCCCGGCTGGGCGACGGCGCGCCCGTCGCGCTGCGCGGCGACAAGCCCCGCTGGCGCGCGGCCGTGACCTCGCTCGGGACCGCCGAACGGGCGGGCGAGCGCGTCACGTTCGACCGCGAGGTGCCGGGCACGCGGACGCTGGCCTGTCTGGACCGGGGACGCCTCGACGCCGCCGTGGAGCGGATGAAGCGGACCGGCGCGGTCTCCGTGCGGGTCACGGACCACGGTGTACGGGCCCAACTGCCGCCCGGCAGCAGGGGAACGGCCGTCCTCGCCGCGCCCCGGATCGCCGGCTGGAGCTGTGCCGGCGAGCCCGCCGGCTCGTCGCTCGGCCTGGTCGCCGTCCCGCTGGACCCGGACGGCACGACCACGTCGGTCGAGTGCTCGTTCCGGCCGCCGGGGCTGCGCTCGGGCGCCGCCCTGGGAGGCCTGTCGCTGCTCGTGCTGGTCGCCGTCGGTGTGCTCTCGGTACGGAGGCGGCGCCGGGAGGGACCGGACTCGGGGACCGGGACGGGGCTATCCGCCCCGGGTGCCGCTCCCGAACCGCTGCCTGCGGTCGAGCCCGCGCCGTAGCTCGACGGGGAGCGGGTGGTGGAAGCCGTACACCCGCTCCGCGTCGTAGAGCAGATGCCGCAACTGCTGCTGCGCGCCCGAGTGGTCGCCCAGCGCCAGCAGCAGATTCCCGATGCGGTGTCTGATGTCGAAGACGCGTGACCGGTCGTCGCCCGGGCGCAGGGCACCTTCGTAGAAGGACAGCAGGGAGCGGTACTTGTCCAGCGCCGCGTGCGCCTCGCCGAGCTGTTCGAGGCAGAGCGCGATGTCGTAGCCGTACTGGAGCGTCTGCGGGTCGCCGGGGCCCGCCTCGGCCGCGCGGTCGTCGGCGAGACGGCGCAGTTCGGGCAGGGCGCGGCGGTACTGGCCGTCGTCCATCAGGGTCGTCGCGTACTGCTTGCGCAGGATGCGGACGACCGGTGAGCGTTCGCCGTGCTCGGCCGCGGCGGCGGGCAGGATGCCGCCGAGGATGTCCACGGCCTGGGTGATGCTGCCCTCGCCGAGGAGGCGCTTGGCCTCGTCGACGGCGGCGGCCACGTCGGGGCGCCGGCCCGGGACATGCTCCGGTCGCGGCGGTACGGGCGCCGGCGGAGGGGCGGTCGCGCGGTCGGGCCAGGGCGCGAGCGGGCGCAGGAAGGGGCGGGCCGGGCCGAGGGACGCGCCGGTGCCCGTGACACCCGGCGCGCCGACCACACCGCGCGTGGGAAGCAGCGGGGCGAGCGCCTCGTACACCTCCTGCGCGCCGTCGGGGCGGTGCTGCGGGTCCTTGGCGAGCAGCCGCAGGACCAGCGCCTCCAGTGCCTCGGGGACGTCCGGGCGGATCCGGCGGACCGGTACGGGCGGCTCGTACAGATGCCGGTGCAGGACGCCGAGGGCGGTCGTGCCGGGGAACGGCACGGTGCCGCTGAGGAGTTCGTGCAGGACCACACCGAGCGCGTAGAGGTCGGTGTACGGGCCGACGGCGCCGCCCATCACCTGCTCGGGGGCCATGTAGGCGGGGCTGCCGATGACGGAGCCGGTGTGGGTGAGTCGGGTGGTGTCGGTGTCGATGACGGAGGCCACGCCGAGGTCGAGCACGAGGACCGTGCCGTCGGGCTTGACCATCACGTTCCGCGGCTTGAGGTCGCGGTGCACGATCGGCACCGCGTGCACGGCGGCCAGCGCGGCGCACAGCTGGGCGGCGACGGACGCGGCCCACTGCCAGGGGTAGGGCGCGTGCGCGGTGAAGTGGGCGGCGAGGTCGGTGCCTTCGACGTACTGCATGACGAGATAGAGCTCGTCGCCGTCGCTGCCCGCGTCGTGCACGGTGACCAGACCGGGGTGGTCGACCTGGGCGGTGACCCGGCACTCGCGGACGAACCGGCGGCGCATGTCCTCGGCGGCGCTGTCGGCGGCCATCTTGTCGGGGCGCAGCAGTTTGACGGCGACGCGGCGGCCGAGGCGCTGGTCGTACGCCGTCCAGACCTGGCCCATGCCGCCCTGGCCGATGAGCGAGGCCATCTCGTAACGGTCCGCGACGACGCGGGCGTTCACCGTCTGTCGCCCTCGCCGCTGTCCCGGCGCAGCAGGTCGCTCAGCTCGTCCAGTTCGGCGCGGACCTGGTCGATCCGGGGCGGCGGCGTCGACGGGTTGGGGCCCCCCGGGGCGGGGGCGGGCGTCGCGGGGCCGGGCCCGGGGTACGGCTGGTGCCGGGGCTGCTGGGGGCCGGTCATCGGGCGGGTGGGACCGCCGTATCCGTAACCGGGGCCCGCGGGCGGCGGCTGGTACGGCGGCGCCGTGTGCGGCGGGTAGTAGCCCGCGTACGGCGCCGGGCCGACCTTGTAGTGCCTGAAGTCCGCGTACAGGTAGTAGGCGATGGCGGCGGTACCGGTCGACAGCATCCCGATCATGCCGATGTTGCCCTCGGGGCTGCTGAAGTCGTCGGTGTTGTCCTGCGCGAGATAGACGACCCACAGGATGTTGAGGGCCACGTTCCCCACGAACAGCCACCAGTTGAGGACCGTCCGGGTCACGACCGCCACCCGCAGCGTCGTCGCCCAGGCGAGGAAGCCACAGGTCAGCAGCGGCAACGCCACGAAGATCACTCGCATGAGGGCGAGCATCCCGGGCGAGGGTGTGGCGCTCGGCGGAGGCTGCGCTATTCCGGGGCCGTGCATGCTGCTCCTGACAGGCCGGTGGGGACGTCGGCGAAAGCGTATCGAGGGTATACAGCGGCACGGCCCGCCGAAGCCCCTCGTGCGAATCCCCCTGCCCCCCGTACCTGTCCCCATCGCTCAGATCCGGTGGCGCACCCGCACGTTGGGTCCGACGTGGACACCGTATCCGCGTGCGGCCTCCCGGCGCACGGGCTCGAACGCTCCGGGTACGCCGACGGGCCCGGGACGTCCGGCGAGGGTGGTGACGGGGAGGTCCACGCGGGCAGGCCAAGGGCCCGAGGCCCGGCGCCCCACCGCTTGTACGGCCTCCGGGACGGGGAGGCCGTCGGCTCGCGAAGGGGTGCGGGCCCGGTCGGAGACGGGGCCCGCACCCGCCCGCCCTCACGCGGCGACGCGGATGTCGCGACTGCTCGGGGCGTCGGTCAGAGCGCCGGGTAGGCGTTCCTCAGGAGCTCCTGGAACTGGGCCGGGAACCAGTGGCCGGAGAGCGGCGCGTCCGGCAGGGCGCCGGACATGTTGTTCCCGTTGAGGGCGTTACCGGTGTACGTCGGGTCGCACATCCGGTCGAAGCCCTTGCCCTCGTCGTTCGGGATCACCTTGCTGGCGCCGTCCGACTCACCCGGGGGCTTGACCCAGACGTATGCGTCGATACCGGGTGCCGGGGCCGCCTGGGGCCGTGCGCCGAGACCGGCGCCCTTCTGGTTGCACCAGTTGCCCAGGTGGATCCGGCGGTCGGTGCGGCCTCCGTTGACGTACGTGTCCGAGGTGGTCCTCGGGCCCGCGGCGGTCGGCCGGGCCGAGCCGCCCCAGCCGTTGCGGGAGGTGTCGATCAGCATGCCGACGTTCGAGGAGAAGCCTTCCTTCTGGACCTCGGTGCGGAACGCCTGGGCGAACGACTGCTCGTCGACGTAGCGGTTCCAGTCGATCCACTTGGACTTCTCGCGGATCGGGCCGTCGTTGGCGGTATCGCCGATCTTGAAGTACGGCTCGGTGGTGGCGCCGTAGTTCGCGGTGTTGGCGATGAAGCCGTGCACATTGGCCAGGGTGCTGCCCTCGGCCCTCGCGGCCTCGGCGATCTGCTTCGCGGAGGCGTTGAAGTTGTCGTCCCAGCCGATCCAGCCGTGGTGGCCCGCGTCGACGTAGTTGTAGGTGTTCGGGACCGCGCCCAGCTTGGCCAGCGCGTAGCCGACACCCTTGACGTAGTTTCCGTTCGCCTTCATCGTGTCGCAGTTCGGGACCGCGGTCGGGCGGGGCGAGACGTTGGTGACCAGGTTCGGCAGCGAGTCGATCTCGACGATGTTCACGATGCGCAGGTTGGCGTAGGCCGGCTTGGCCAGGATCGCCGCGATCGGGTCGATGTACTCGCTCTTGTACCTGGGGAGATCCGTCTGGCCGAGCTCGCCGTTCGAGGCGAGGGCGGAACAGTCTCGGCCGGGCAGGTTGTAGATGACCAGCTGGATCGTCTGCGCGCCCTGGCTGACGGCCCTGTTGAGATGGGCCTCCAGGCCCATTCCGCCGGCCACACCGTTGATCGCGGCGATGCGGTCGAGCCACACGGCGGTCGGCTGGTTGGAGATCCTGCTGCCGCCGGGCTCGGCCGCGGCCTTCGCGGACCACTCCGGGTTCACGTACACCTTGGCGCCCGCGTACGGGTTGTCCACGCGGGCGGCGGCCTTCGCGGGGGCGCCGGCCTTCGCGGAGGCTGAGGCGGGGGTGGTGGTGAGCTCGGTGACCGCGCCGCCGGTGAGCAGCAGCGCGCCGACGGCGAGTGCGACCGGACCGCGGCGGACTCGTCGTTCGGGTAAGGCGACTGAGGTGGTGTGGGGTGTCATGTGCGAACTACCTCCGGAGGATTTGGATCTTCATCCCTTGAGGGGAAGATGTGCGCTCTTGCCCGGTTCAGTTGCACGTTCTTAACGATGGGAGCGCTCCCATGGTCAATCTTTGACCTAGCCCTGTCAATGCTTCGACACGGGGGAAATCAGCAAGAAACGCGCCATCGAGCCCGGGACGACGGAACAAGCCAAGCTTTCAACAGACGCCGCGAGAGCATTTACTCCTCCACCCGCACGCGCTACGTTGCCGATGGGAGCGCTCCCACCAGCGCACTCCCATCAATCCCCCACCATCCGAGCCAGACCCTCTGTCAGGTTGACCGCCGGGTCCGGGACGACCCAGCACACGCAAGCGAACGCGCCTCACGGGCCTCTGCCCGGCTGCTCCGGCCTGCCCTCCTGGCCGGCTCCGGCAGCGCGGGACGACGCCCACGACAGGTCCCGGCCGATCGGTCAGCGCTCGAGAGAGAACCTCCACGAAGGAGACCACCTCATGGCCATCAACTCGGTCCGTGCCCGGCGCACGCTGGCCCTAGCCGGGGCCGCGGGCGTTGTCGCCGCGGTGCTGTCCGTGCCGTCCCCGGCATCGGCGCACGGCGTCAGCATCATGCCCGGCTCGCGGACCAACCTGTGCTACAAGGACCTGATCCAGAACGGCTCGACCCAGATGCCGTCCAACCCCGCCTGCGCCGCGGCGGTCCGGCAGAGCGGTACCAACCCGCTGTACAACTGGTTCGCCGTGCTGGACTCCAACGCCGGCGGCCGGGGCGCGGGTTACGTCCCGGACGGGAAGCTGTGCAGCGCGGGCGACAAGAGCCCGTACAACTTCTCCGCGTACAACGCGGTCCGCACCGACTGGCCGAAGACGCGTCTGACCTCGGGTGCGAACATCCAGCTCAAGTACAGCAACTGGGCCGCCCACCCGGGCAAGTTCGAGGTGTACCTCACCAAGAGCGGGTGGAGCCCGACCAAGGCCCTCGCGTGGGGCGACCTGGACCACCTCCAGACGGTGAGCAACCCGCCGCAGTCCGGTGGGGTGGGCACCGAGGGAGGCCACTACTACTGGAACCTCCAGTTACCGCAGCGGAGCGGTCAGCACATGCTCTTCGTCCACTGGATCCGCTCGGACAGCCAGGAGAACTTCTTCTCCTGCTCCGACGTCGTCTTCGACGGCGGCAGCGGTCAGGTCACGGGTCTCGCGGGCGGCGAGCGGTCGGCGGCCGAGGTCGAGGCGCTCGGGGCGGACTTCAAGAACACCGAGGCCGACCCGATCCACGCCGCCGGACACGCCGACCACGCGGCGGCCGGTGAGAAGCTGGCGGCCTCCGCCGAGGAGTCGGCCGTCGCCGTGCCCGCGGTGGTGGCGGGCCTGGGAGCGGTCGTCTTCGCCAGTGGCGCGATGGTCTTCAACCGGGGCCGCCGGGCCAGGCAGCACGGCTGATCCGACCCGGCGACGGGCCCCCGTCGCCGTCGACCGACCGGCGGCCACCCGCCCCGAGTCACGGCAGAGGACCCCGGCAGCGCACCGCCGGGGTCCTCCCGCCGTTCACCTCGCACCGCACTGCCGCAGCATCACCTGCCTGTCCGGGGCCGTCACCGGCATCTCGTACCTGAGGGCCACCTGCGCGAAGCGGACCGCGTAGGCGCACCTGATCCCTCTGTTCGGCGGCAGCCAGGAGGCCGGGCCCGAGTCGCCCTTGCCGCTGTTCGTCGGGCCGTCGACCGGCAGCAGGTTCAGGGGATCGTTCGCCAGCCGCTCGCGCTTGTCCTCGTTCCAGCGGGCCGCGCCGAGCTGCCAGCTGTAGGAGAGCGGCACCACGTGGTCTATCTGGACGGCCGTCGCCTCCCGCTTCTTCCACGCGATGTCCTTGCCGGTGTACGGGTCGCGCAGCGTCATCGAGACGATCACACAGTCGGAGCCGGACCGGAACTCGACGTCCTGGCCGTCGCGTCCCAGCAGGTCGTTACGGGTGTCACAGCCGTTGCGCGCGTACGGGACGCCGTCGGCCGTGTCCATCCACGCGTAGCCGAACTTCTCGCGGTCGTAACCGGTCCTCGGCCCGCGCCCCTTCACCTCCAGCGCGCCGATCACCTTGCGGGCCGCCGCCAGGTCCGCGTCCCCGGCGAGGGGCGCGAGACCGGGCGCGGTGCCGTCGGTGTTCCTGAGCGGGCTGGCCGCCCGCCCGTCCGGGGCGGCGCCGTCGGCGTCCGTGGTGTCGACGGCGTCGCACCCCGCGAGCAGCGAGGCGGCCAGGGCGACGACGAGCACGGGCCGTACGGGACGCGGGCGGATACTTCCTGCGGGGATCACACGGTTCGCGAGGGTCACGACCCCAGGATCGTCGTCAGGAACTCCCCCGTCCACGACAGCAGTTCACGTCCGACCACCGGCTTGCCGCCGATCCTGCCCGCCGTCGGGCGCGGCACGAGGATCTGATGGGCCGTCGGCTTGATCACCGTACGGGGGTGGAGGCGCTTGAGCCGCAGCTCCTGCGACTCCCTCAACTCCACCGGCGCGAAGCGGATGTTGGAGCCCTGGAGGACGATCTCGCCGACCCCGCAGGCACGGGCCAGCATCCGCAGCCCGGCCACCAGGAGCAGGTTCTCGACCGGTTCGGGGAGCTTGCCGTAGCGGTCGTGGAGTTCCTCGCGTACGGCGGCGATGTCGGCCTCCGAGTTGGCGGAGGCGATCGCGCGGTAGGCCTGGAGCCTCAGCCGCTCGCCGGGCGCGTAGTCGTGCGGGACGTGCGCGTCGACCGGCAGCTCGATCTTGACCTCCAGCGGCGGCTCCTCCTGCACCGTGCCGTCGACCGCGGCGCGGTAGTCCGCGACGGCCTCGCCGACCATCCGTACGTACAGGTCGAAACCGACGCCCGCGATATGGCCGGACTGCTCGCCGCCGAGCAGGTTGCCCGCGCCGCGGATCTCCAGGTCCTTCATCGCGACGTACATGCCGGCGCCCATCTCGGTGTGCTGGGCGATCGTCGCCAGACGCTCGTGCGCGGTCTCGGTCAGCGGCTTCTCCGGCGGGTAGAGGAAGTAGGCGTAGCCGCGCTCGCGGCCCCGGCCCACCCGTCCGCGCAGCTGGTGCAGCTGGGAGAGGCCGAAGTTGTCGCCGCGCTCGACCACGAGGGTGTTGGCGTTGGCGATGTCGATGCCGGACTCCACGATCGTGGTGGAGACGAGGACGTCGAACTTCTTCTCCCAGAAGTCCACCACGACCTGTTCCAGGGCCTGTTCGGACATCTGGCCGTGCGCGGTCGCGATCCGCGCCTCGGGGACGATCTGGCGCAGCCGCGCGGTGGCGCGGTCGATGGACTCGACCCGGTTGTGGATGTAGAAGACCTGGCCCTCGCGGAGCAGTTCACGCCGGATGGCCGCGCCGATCTGCTTCTCCTCGTACGGGCCGACGAAGGTCAGCACCGGGTGCCGCTCCTCGGGCGGGGTGGTGATGGTCGACATCTCGCGGATGCCGGTCACCGCCATCTCCAGGGTGCGCGGGATCGGCGTCGCGGACATGGTCAGCACGTCGACGTTGGCGCGGAGCTTCTTCAGCTGCTCCTTGTGCTCGACGCCGAAGCGCTGCTCCTCGTCCACGATGACCAGGCCCAGGTCCTTGAACCTCGTCTCGGAGGAGAAGAGGCGGTGTGTGCCGATGACGATGTCGACCGACCCCTCCCGGAGCCCTTCGAGGGTCGCCTTCGCCTCGGTGTCGCTCTGGAAGCGGGACAGCGCCTTCACGGAGACGGGGAACTGCGCGTACCGCTCGGAGAAGGTGCCGAAGTGCTGCTGCACGAGCAGTGTCGTGGGAACGAGGACGGCGACCTGCTTGCCGTCCTGGACGGCCTTGAAGGCCGCGCGCACGGCGATCTCCGTCTTGCCGTAGCCGACGTCGCCGCAGACCAGCCGGTCCATCGGGACCGTCTTCTCCATGTCCTCCTTGACCTCGGCGATGGTGGAGAGCTGGTCGGGCGTCTCCACGTAAGGGAACGCGTCCTCCAGCTCCCGCTGCCAGGGCGTGTCCGCGCCGAAGGCGTGGCCGGGCGCCGCCATCCGCGCCGAGTAGAGCTTGATCAGGTCGGCGGCGATCTCCTTGACCGCCTTCTTGGCGCGCTGCTTGGTCTTCGTCCAGTCGGCGCCGCCGAGGCGGTGCAGGGTGGGGGCCTCGCCGCCGACGTACTTGGTGACCTGTTCGAGCTGGTCGGTGGGGATGTAGAGGCGGTCGCCGGGCTGACCGCGCTTGGCGGGGGCGTACTCGACGAGCAGATACTCGCGGGTCGCGCCCTGCACGGTGCGCTGCACCATCTCCACGTAGCGGCCGACGCCGTGCTGCTCGTGGACGATGTAGTCGCCCGTCTCCAGGGTGAGCGGGTCGATCGTCTTGCGGCGCTTGGTCGGCATCCGTACGCCGTCCTTGCCCGCCGCCTTCTGGCCGGAGAGGTCGGTCTCGGTGAGGACGGCGAGCCTGAGCGCCGGGTCGACGAAGCCGTAGTCGATCGAGCCGCACGCGACGTGCACGAGGGCCGGCGAGATCTCGCCCAGGCCCTTGCCGCCGTGTGCCTCGGGGGTGTCGAGCCGGGCGGGGATGCCCTCGCCGCCGAGCACCTCGACGGTACGGGCCGCGGTGCCGTGGCCCTCGGTGACATAGACGGTGCGCCAGCCGTCGGCGAGCCAGCCCTTGGTGTCGGCGAGGGCGCGTGCGGTGTCGCCGCGGTACGTCTCCGGGGCGCGCATGCCCAGCTTGAGGGTGTCCTCCGACAGCTCCTCGTCGGCGGCGAACGGCGCCACCGACCACCACATCATCCCCAGCTCACGGGCCCGGTCCCGGACGTCCGCGATGCCCCAGAGCGAGGCCGCGCCGACGTCGATGGGCGCCTCGCCGCCACCGGCTCCGGCAGCCCAGGACGCCTGGAGGAACTCCTGGCTGGTGGCGACCAGGTCGGCGGCCCTGGTGCGGACCCGCTCGGGGTCGCAGACCAGGGTCATCGCGCCGGCGGGCAGGACGTCGAGCAGCAGCTCCATGTCGTCGACGAGGACCGGTGCCAGGGCCTCCATGCCCTCCACCGCGATGCCCTCCGAGATCTTGCCTAGCATCTCGCCCAGCTCGGGGTGGACCTCGGCGAGGGCGGCGGCCCGCTCCCGTACCTGCGGTGTGAGCAGCAGCTCACGGCAGGGGGGCGCCCACAGTCCGTGTTCGGCGACTTCGAGGGACCGCTGGTCGGCGACCTTGAAGTAGCGGATCTCCTCGATGTCGTCGCCCCAGAACTCCACCCGCAGGGGGTGCTCCTCGGTGGGCGGGAAGACGTCCAGGATGCCGCCCCGTACGGCGAACTCGCCGCGCTTCTCGACCAGTTCGACGCGGGCGTACGCGGCGGCCGACAGCGCCTCGGTCACCTCGTTCAGATCCGCGGTGCCGCCGCTGCGCAGCGAGACGGGCACCAGCTCGCCGAGGCCCTTGACCTGCGGCTGGAGCACGGAGCGGATCGGGGCGACGACGACGGAGACCGGTCCGGCGCCGGGGTCGTCCGCGCGCGGGTGGGCGAGCCGGCGCAGCACCGCGAGCCGGCGCCCGACGGTGTCGCTGCGGGGCGACAGGCGCTCGTGCGGCAGCGTCTCCCAGGACGGGAACTCCGCGACGGAGTCGGCGGGCAGCAGCGACCGCAGCGCGGCGGCGAGGTCCTCGGCCTCCCGGCCGGTCGCGGTGACGGCGAGCACGGGCCGACCCGCGTCGCGGGCGAGCGCGGCGACCGCGAAGGGCCGGGCCGCGGGCGGCCCGACCAGATCGACGTGATGGCGGTGCCCGTCGGCGGCGGCGCTGACCGCTTCGGCCAGCGCCGGGTCTCGTACAACGGCGTCGAGCAGACCGTGCAGGCTCATGAAGGGGGTTTCCGTCCGGATCCGGGGGTGAGGCGGGGGCTCTGTCACCGACGCGGGGCGCGGTGGCGCGCAACGCGAAGGACCCGACACGTCTCACGGGCCGGGGGCTCCCAGCGTACGACCCTGGAGGGACGGCTGCCGCGCGGGAGGGTGCGGGGGCTCCCGGGGCGTGGCTGTCGGACACGGCGAGGCTCATTCTGTCACTGTCCGTGACCCGCCCTGCGGGAGCGTGATCGGCCGCGGGCACCGTGCCGCGCCCTTCGCCGAGACGGCGGTGGCGCCGGATCCCGCCAGGCCGGCATTCCCGTCGTCGGAAGGTGATCCTCCGCCGATGCGTGCGGGTTACCGGCGTTTACTCCATGTACTACGCGGATTTCATCGGGGAGACTGCCGAGGACCGGACACCGGGAACCCGCGTACGGCCGCGACGCCCCTGCGCGGTCCGGCGCGCCGGACAGGCGGAGCCCGGTCGCGTCACACCCGGTTCACCCACATCTACCGCGCAGTTCCCCGCAAGATCAGTTACAGAGTCATGGGATTGCCTTTAC
Source organism: Streptomyces sp. NPDC058653 (assembly GCF_042716895.1). Classification (NCBI taxonomy): domain Bacteria; kingdom Bacillati; phylum Actinomycetota; class Actinomycetes; order Kitasatosporales; family Streptomycetaceae; genus Streptomyces; species Streptomyces sp. NPDC058653. The sequence continues at coordinate 150,708 of NZ_JBHXRM010000012.1, forward strand.
TCTCTCCTGGGTCCCCCGGGCCGCGGAGCGAGTCCGGTGGGCAGTCCCTCTCGCTACGCCGCACCACACCGACCACACCGACACCCCCACCCCACTCCTCGGCGTGAACCGATCAAGTTGCGGAGGCCAAGTCTTGGGCGACAACGAGATGTCCGTCTTCGGCGTCACTCCCACCGAGGAAGAGATCTACCGCCATTTCCTCCGTAACCCGGACACCCCGGCGGACGACATCCATCTGCTGGTCCACACCGAACAGGACGACGCGAGACGCAGCCTCGACCGGCTTCGGGAGCTGGGTCTGCTGCACCCCGACAGCGATCACCACCGGGTCTCGCCCGCCGACCCCGGGGTGGCGCTGGCGCGGCTGACCGACGCGCGGCTCAACGCGCTCCACGAGGAGTTGCGCCTGGTGATGCAGGCGCGTGACCTGGTGGAGGGGCTACGCGCGGAACAGGGTTCCCGGCTGCTCCCGGTGCAGGGCATCGAGCAGTTGGAGGGTCTGACGGAGATACGGAACCGGATCGACGATCTCGCCTTCTTCGCGCGCGACGAGATCCTGTCCGTGGAGCCGTACACGAAGCTCTCGCCGGAGAACATCAAGCGCTCCCGCCCGCTGGACCTGCGATGTCTGCGGCGCGGGGTGGGCATCCGCAACGTCGTGCACACCGCCGCGCTGGACGACCAGCCGACCTACGACTATCTGCGCGAGCTGGTCGGACGCGGGGCGCAGATCCGGGTCGCGGAGAACATCACCGAGCGGATCCTGGTGTACGACGGCCGTACGGCCCTGGTGCCGGTCGATCCGCAGAACACCTCACGCGGGGCGCTGCTGGCCCACAAGAGCGGGCTCGTCGCCAACATCATCGCGCTGTTCGAGAAGATCTGGGCGCAGGCGGACGATCTGGTGGCCGTCGAGGAGGAGACCGCCGAGGCGGCGGGCGGGCTCAGCGAGATGGAGCAGCAGGTGCTGATCTCGATGTGCTCGGTGGGCAAGGACGAGGCGGGCGCCCGGGACCTCGGCATCTCGGTCCGTACGTACCGAAGACATGTGGCGGACCTGCTCCAGGCCCTCGGCGCCGCGAGCCGCGCGCAGGCCGCGCTGCTGGCCCGCGAACGGGGCTGGATCTGAACGGGATCCGGGCGGACCGGCGGGGAGAAGCCCAGGGCCGAGCCCGGGTGAAAGACAGCTGACGATCCGTCAGGCGAGTGTCAGGGCTGTTCCGTCCAGCCCCGCAGCGCCGAGTCCGCCAGGACCTCCCGGACCGTGCGGCGGATGTCGGTGTCGCTGGTGCCGCGCTCGCGCTCGATCCACAGCCGCACCCGGTCCCCGGTGACCTCGGGGACGCATCTCCAGTGCGGCGGCAGCAGACCGACCAGGCGGACGGCCGTCGTCTCGGCGGCCGGGGCCGTGCTGTCCTCGCGGACCGTCACCACCTCCACGTACCGGGCGACGTCCTCGATGTCCGTGAACCCGTGCCACTGCGCCGTCATCGTCAACGCGTCTCCTTGAACAGCTGCCTGGCGGCCGTCGCCATGGCCGCGATGCCGGCGGGCAGGGCGGTCCGTACGTCGGGGGCGAACTCCGCCGAGTGGTTGGGCGGTACCGGCCGGCCGCCCGAGCGTGCGGCACGCCACTGGCCCGGGGAAGCCGTACCGACCATCCAGTATGCCGTCCGCACACCACCGACCGCGAAGCGGGGGAAGTCCTCGGCCGCCATCGAGCCGGGCCAGTCCGCCACCCGGTGCGGGCCGAACTCCCGCTCGTGGGCCGCCCGTACGCTCGCGGTCGCCGCCGGATCGGGCAGCAGCGCCGGTGAGCGGGAGACGAGCGTGATGTCGGGGTCCCTGGGACAGCCGGAGGCCGCGCACTCGGCCCGTACGATCCGCCCGGCCGCCGACAGGGCCCGTTCCAGGGCGTGGTCGGTGGCCGCGCGGACAGTGATGCTCAGCTCCGCGTCGTCGGGGACGACGTTGCCGCGCCGGCCCGCGCGCAACGAGCCGACGGTCAGGACGACCTGGTCCGCGGGCGCGGTCTCGCGGGAGACCACCGTCTGGAGGCGCATGACGGTGGCGGCGGCGGTCACCACGGGGTCGACGGTGAGCTGCGGGCTGCCGGCGTGGCCGCCGTAGCCGTGGACGACGACGTCCAGCGCGGCGCTCGCGGCCATCATCGGGCCCCGGCCGTGCGCGAGGATTCCGGCCGGCAGGGGGGCGGTGTGCTGGGCGAGGACGGTGTCGGGGGTGCCGAACCGTTCGTAGAGACCGTCGGCGAGCATCGCCGCCGCCCCCTCCAGGGTCTCCTCGGCGGGCTGGCCGAGGGCCAGGAGGGTGCCCCGCCAGGAGTCCGGCTCCCGCGCGAGCAGGGCGAACGCGCCCGCGACGGAGGCGAGATGGAGGTCATGGCCGCAGGCGTGCATGGTGCCGGGGACGGTACTCGCGTACGCCAGGCCGGTGCGCTCGTCGACGGGCAGGGCGTCCAGCTCCGCCCGGAGCATGAGCGTGGGGCCCTCGCCGTTGCGCAGGACACCGACGACGCCGTGGCCCCCGACGCCGCGCGTGACGGTGGCGCCGTCCGCCTCCAGCCGGGCGGCGAAGCGCTCGGCGGTCCCGGCCTCGGCGCCGGACAGCTCGGGGTGGGCGTGCAGTTCGAGATAGAGCCCGAGTGCGTCCCGCAGCGTGTCGCGCGGTACGGCGGTGGACCCGGCGGCCGGGGACGGCGAGGGGGCCCGGGGCGGCGGGGCGACCGGGGAGGGGGGATCGGGCGTGGGCGGGGGATCGGGCGTGGGCGCCGGGGATGTGCCGTCGTGCGGCGCGTCGGTCATGCGCCTTCACCTCCTTGATTTGAGCGTTTCTTGAGGTACGAGCGTGCGGCAGGCCAGGCGCAGCGGAAGGCACATTCCACTGACACCTGGTGTCAGCGGGGTGACAGCGAAAGCCGGGCCGAACTGACAGCGGGCGGCGGTGGAATGGGGCCATCGCAAGGGAGCGCCGCCGGAGAAGCCGGTGAAGCCCCGGTGACCGAAGGAGAACCCCCATGGCCCCGAAGACCGGTCTCGCCACCCTCGCCGACGAGATCCTGGAGCTCGAGTCGGAGACCTTCGAGATCTCGGACTACTCGGACGCGGTCGAGGTCGTCCTCGCCGGTTCCACGTCGTCCTCCTCGACGTCGACCTGCTCCAGCACCACCAGCACCACCTCCTGCTCCGCCTGATCCGGCTGCGCAGCGAGCGACCGGCCCCTCCACCCGTACCGGGTGAGGGGCCGGTCGTCGTGGTGCGCGGCGGACCGCCCGGGGACCCGCCCGGGGGACGCCCCCGGACAGGTCCCGGAGGAGTCACGGGAACGGATGCGGAACCGCCTTGATCTCCCGCTCCGGCAGGTCGTCCCCGCGCCGCCCGGCCGCCCGCAGCGCCGTGCGCAGTCTGGGCATCAGCAGGGCGCGCTGCCGCGTCCAGCCGAAGTCCAGCGGCAGCAGACCGGGCACGGTCGTACTGACCGTGTGCAGCCCCATCCGCCGCTGCTCCGGCGTCGTCTGGTCGACGGCGATCACATCGTGGCCGGCACTCGCCAACTCGTCGCGCAGCAGCCGCAGATCGTCCAGCAGATCACCGGTGCGCGGCCGGAGGGGTGCCCAGTCGGCGTACGTCTCCCGAAGCGGAAGCACGTCGGTCGGCTCCAGGTACTCGCGCGCGTGGTGCGTCATCTCCGGCAGGCCGTACAGCTGCGCGTGGTCCTTGAGGTGCAGGACCTTGCGGTAGTCGGCCGCCATCTCGCGCAGCTCGCCCTCGCGTTCGGCGACCTGGTAGGGCAGATGCGGGATGTAGGTGAGGACCTCGGAGAGGGCCGCGTCGACGGTGCCCTCCGGGTCGAAGCCGGCGGCGGCGCTGAAGGAGAGCGTGCCGAGGCCGCCGTCCCCGCGCACCGCGAGGGCCGTGACCACGGGCACCGCGAGATCCATCCGGGTGTCGAAGGCGTGCACGTCGTAGCCGTGCAGCGCGGCCCGGTCGAGCATGGTGCGGATCGCACCGCCCCGGCACGATCCGAGGTCGATCTCGGTGAGCCGGGCGCGGCCGTACCAGGCGAGCAGGAACGCGTCGCGTTCGATCAGCTCCAGCAGCCCGAAGAGGATCGCCTCCTCCAGACTCCCGCCGGTGGCACAGCCGTTGGAGCACTCGAAGACGAAGTTGTCCGCGTCGACACCCGCGCTGTAGTGCGCCAGGCGCGCCGGGACGAGGATGGGCCGCTCGTCGCGCAGCGAGTGGCCCCACACCCAGGGGATGGGCCGGTCCGGGTCGAACGGGCTGACCAGATGGTCCTTCTCGTACGTGGCGTCCGCGTAGAAGCCGCAGTCGGCCGGGTTCAGGGCGTCGAGGGCGAGATTGTTGTACGAGTCGACGACCGGGCCGGTGCCACGGCGCCGGTGGGTGCCCGCGTAGCGTTCGAGTCCCTCCAGATAGGCCAGGGTCCGGCTGGTGGAGTAGCTGTTGGCCTGGCCGCTCCAGGTGACGTCGTTGAGTCCGGCGTAGCCGCGTACGAAGTGGGTGCCGGCGACGGGTGCCGTGGTCGTGGAGGCCGGGTTGATCCAGGTGTCCGAACCGAGCGCGCCGCAGACGGGGTTGGCGAGCGCGGCCGTCGGCAGCGGGTACGCGTCGAGGGGGCGCAGCCGGTAGCCGGTGGGGTCCGGTTTGGGCTGGGCGGTCAGCCGCATGCGTGCCGCGTTCGCGGTGTCGGGGCGCTCGGGGACGCAGGAGGGGCAGAGCGGTTCGGGCAGCAGCGGGAAGGTCGCGGTGGCGAGGGTGCCGAGGTCGACCCGGGTGACCTGCGGCAGCTCGCGGTCGGCCTCGGTGGTGGCGGGCGGGGTGAACTCCCCCGTACGGACGGCGAGATAGGCCGCCCAGACCGCGTCCAGGGCGTAGTCGGTGAGCAGCGGCCAGTCGGCGGCGCCGTGCGGTTCGTGGCCCAGCTCCAGCGCCTCCCGTTCGGAGCGGCTGCGCAGCCGCTGCCAGCGCATGGCGAGGCACTGGCCGCAGGCGGCCCCGGTGCCGCCGCCGAAGGGTCCGACGAGGGCGGCCCGGGAGGTGAGCTGGACGGTGGCGGCCGGGCGCACGGCGGCGTACGGGTCGGGGTGCCCGAAACCGAGGACGTCGGCGCCGCCGAGGGGGACCACGAGCGGGGCGGGCACGTCGGCCGTGCGCGGGCGCCCGGCCTCGTACCGTACGGTCAGGGCCTGTTGGAGACGGGCGCGGCCCCGCTCCAGGGGTGTGCCGTCGGCGACGGCGAGGCCCGGCACCCGGTCCGCCGTCTCGGCACCGGTCACCGCACCGGTCGCTCCCGCTGTCCCGGTCGTCATGACTGGTCGCTCCAGCGGAAGGTCTTCAGCGCGATCGCGCCGAAGACGACGGCGAAGGCGGTGATGCCTCCGCAGGCCACCAGGATGTCCCCACCGCCGCCGTCACCGGTGACGGCGGCCGAGATGCCGTCGTTGAAGTAGCGCAGCGGCAGCACGAGGGAGATGTCCTGCATCCAGCCCGGCATGGCGTCCAGCGGGAAGAACGACCCGGACAGGAACGCCATCGGCACCATCAGGCAGTTGGCGACGGCGGCGACGGCCTCGGGTGTCCTCGCGTACGAGCCGACGATCACGCCGACCGCGAGGAACGCGGTGATGCCGAGGAACAGCACGGGCAGTGCGAGCGGCCAGCTCCCGGCCGGTTCGAGGCCGAAGAACGGCAGCATGGCGACGAGGACGAACATCGCGGCCTGCGTGGTGCCGATGGCCAGCGCCAGCACGTAGCGCGAACCGAGGATCGTGGGCAGCGGCGTCGGCGTCATCCGGATCAGCCGCAGGATGTCGTCGCGGCGCCACTGCATGATGACGAACCCGACGCCGAAGACGGCGGCGTTGGCGACACCCCACGACAGCACGCCGGGCGCGATGTAGTTGATGTAGGGGCGTCCGCTCTCCTCGACGGTCATGCCGTGGAAGATCAGCCCGAAGACGACCAGGAAGAGGAGGGGGAAGGCGAAGGTGAAGAAGAGCGTGGTCCGGTCGCGCGTGTAGGCCCGGTGACCGGCACGGGTCAGCGCGGCGTAGGCGCTCGTGGCGCGTGCGGGTGTCGTGGGCGTGGGGGGCGAGGTGGGCGGGGTGCCCGATGCGCTCGTGGTGCTCATGGTCGTTGCTCCGTCTCTTGGTTCTCGGTCGCGCGTCGGGCGTCGGCTACGACTGGGCGCTGCCGGTCAGTTCGAGGTACACGTCCTCCAGGCTGGCGGTGCGTGTCTGTACGCCGTGCAGTCCGGCGAGGGCGTCGACGGCCGACAGCACCGGGCCCGGGTCCTCGGTCTCCAGCACGATCGAGTCACCGTCCTCGGTGGCCCGCAGCACCCCGGGGATGGCCTGCGCGTCGGTAAGCGGGAGCCGGTCGGCGGGGACGAGCAGACGGGTGAGGGAGCTGCTGGCGGCGACGAGCCTGCCCGGGGTGTCCAGGGCGACGATCCGGCCGTCGACGACGATCGCGACCCGGTCGCAGAGCGCCTCGGCCTCGTCCAGGTGGTGGGTGGTGTAGACGATGGTCCGGCCCGCCCCCTTGAGGGCGCGCAGCACCTGCCACAGCGCGCGGCGCGCCTGTGGGTCGAGTGCGGCGGTCGGCTCGTCGAGGAAGATCAGTTCGGGGTCGTGGACGAGCGCGGACGCGATGGCCAGGCGCTGGCGCTGTCCGCCGGAGAGGTCGTCGACGCGTACGTCGCGCTGTTCGGTGAGGCCGACGGCGGCGAGGCCCCGCCGGGCCGCCTCCCGGTCCGCCCCGTAGAGCGCGGCGACCGTCTCCAGGTGCTCGCTCGCCGTGAGCCGGACGAAGAAGGCCGACGCCTGGGTCTGCACGCCGAGCCGGGGCAGCAGTTCGGGGTCGCGCGGCCAGGGCCGGCGGCCGAGGACGGTCACCGAGCCCGAGTCGGGGCGGCGCAGACCCTCCATGATCTCGACCAGCGTCGTCTTGCCGGCGCCGTTGGGGCCGAGCAGACCGAAGAACTCGCCGCGCGGGACCGTCAGCGAGACGCCGTCGACCGCCCGCTTCTCCCCGTACCGCTTGTGGATCGTGTCGAGGACGACGGCGGGGCCGCCGTCGCTGCCGGTGGATGTGGGGGTCATGCGGGTCTCCTTGAGATCACGTGAGCGGCGGGGCGGGGGTCATCCGGTGAGGAGGTGGAGCGGGAGCGCGACGACGGCGGCGAGGATCGCGGCGAGGACGAGCAGCGAGCCGGCCGAGTAGAGGAGATAGGCGGTACGCGCCCGGCGCGGGTACGCCTTGGCCGCCGGGTCGCGCCGTACGGCGAGCCGTACGTACTCCCGGCTGGAGGCGGCGAGTCCGGTCGCGCCGCAGAGCTGCGCGGCGATCTTGTACCCGTCGAGCGGCGGGAACGGTACGAGCATGGCCAGCGCCTGCACACTGCCGAGCAGCAGCAGCCCGGCCAGCGCCTCGCCGGTCGCGTCGTCCACCGGCGCGAACAGCCACACCGCGCCGAACGGCAGCAGGACGGCCAGATTCATCACGGCGCCCGCGAGGGCGGTGGCGATCCGGTGCCAACGGGTTTGCAGATAGAGGTAGTTGTCGACGGTGCAGTACATGATCACGACGGGCAGGCGCCAGCGCAGCCCGATCTCGGTGACGTGCCCGCCGTACCGTCTGGCCACCACACCGTGGGCCAGCTCGTGCAGCGCCGTGCTGAACCAGAGCAGCGTGGCGGCGCCCGCGAGCAGCACGGGGTGGGTGAAGAGCACGACCGCCCCGTCGAGGAGTTCGCCGAGCCGTGCGACCGCGACCACTTCCATGGCGGTGATCAGGAGCAGCAGCGGGAGGACGAAGGGCGCGGCGAGCAGCGGGCCGACCGCGCGGTGGAGCCGCCCGGCGGTCGCGTCGGCGTCGGCGACCAGGGGGAGCGCCCCGCGCAGCAGGGTGCGCGGGGGCGCCGGCGACGCGTCGGCGGGCGCGTCGGCCGGGCTCTCGGGGCCGCCCTCCAGCAGCCCCCGGGCCCCCAGCATGCCCAGCAGCCGCTGCCAGTTGGCGTCGCCGAGGCGCTTGCCGTACTCCGCCGCGTACTCGCCGCCCAGCTCGTCCAGACCGCGCGTGCCGTCCATGCGCGCGATCAGGAAGTGCTCCTTGACCCCGACCTCGTACGACTTGCCGCTCCGCGGGTTCTTGACGAGGTGCACGGTCCTCGCGCCGAGCAGATAGGCGTCGCTGACGAGCACGCCGGGTCGCAGACTCGGCCGGTACCGGTCGGTCGTGAGCCGGTCTGTGGGCGCGGTCACGGCGCGGCCACCGCCTCCCGGAGAGTCCGGCCCAGCACATGGGAGAGGTAGGCCTCGTCGCGGATGGTGACATGCAGCCGGTTGTTCGTCATATGCATGTACGGGGAGAGCAGCAGCGGCAGCGCGACCGCCGGGTCCGTCACCCGCTCGTCCCGCTCGCCGTCCCAGGACCGGAAGACGAGTTCGCCGGCGAGGGCCAGCTCGCGGGCCCGCCGGTTCAGTTCGGCGCAGTGCTCGGCCCAGCCCGCGAGGAAGGCGGGCAGCCGGCCGGGTTCACCGGCGCCGACGGCCGACCGTATTCGGGCGAACCGGTCGGTGAGGCCGGGGGCCATCGCCGCGTAGTTCCTGTCGTACTCGACCGTGCCGATGAAGCCGGTGCCGGGGAACGCGGTGTGCCAGAACTCGTAGTAGCTCTCCAGGTACTCCGTCAGCTCCCGGTCACCGGGGAGGAAGGTACCGGCCATCACCATCATCAGCTGGGCGGAGGTGCCGAGCAGCACGGTCCGCAGGTGCAGGTTCTTGGTGCGCAGGGCCTCGATGACGAGATCGCTGGAGTGCCTGAAGTGCCACTCGGCCAGCTCGATCCCGGCGGGGCCGCCGTACTTGCCGTACTCCGGCTCGTAGGGCTCGGCGCTCCGCGAGTTGTTGGGGCGCAGATTCATCCGCCCGTTCTCGTCCATGTAGTGGCCGCGCTCGCTGCCGGGGAACTCGATCTCGAAGAGCGTGTTGTAGAAGTCGTTGAGGAAGCCGGAGTCCACCTCGTAGAGCGCGGGCCGCTCGGCCAGGAAGGCGTCGACGGCCTGCTCCGTGCGGGTGCGGACGGTGTCGGCGACGGCCTCGGAGACCGGCTTGACGCGCAGCCGTACGTGCGGGCCTTCGAGCCAGTAGTTCATGAAGAAGTAGGTGTCGATCAGGCCTTCCGCCTCCAGCTCGGCGACGAGCGGGCGCACGCACTGGAGCAGGAAGGGCCGCGGGTTGGCGGCGTAGAAGACGTGTGTGGCCTGCCAGGTGCCGGGCGCGGTGGTGCCGCTCATGAGGCGTCCTTCCGTGCGGACAGTGCGAGGGGTTCTGGAGCTGCGGGAGTTGCTGGGGCCACTGGGGGTGCGGGCGGGGTGGCCGGGCGGGCGCCGGCCAGCGTCTCCACGGCCAGTTCGGCGACATGACGGCCACGGCCGGAGACGGCGTGCAGCCCGTCCTCGTCGGGGAGCATCTCGCGGAAGACGACCCGTGCCTCGGCCGTCTTGAGCAACGCCTCGAACGCCGCCAGCGAGAGAGCGCTGTCGAAGTCCAGATACTGGGGCTTGGCGCCCGTCGCGCCCCGCGCCCCGCTGTCCGAGACGGTCACGAAGACCCGGTCGGGCAGTCCGGTCGCCCGCCGGAAGCGGTGCCAGCCGAGGAACCACTCGTCGTCGGGGACCCCGGGCGCGTGCAGCGGAAGCGCGGTGGCCGCCGCGCTCCAGCTGCGCCGGCTCAGGACGACGCTGCCGTGCCGTACGCGCGGCCTGCGGCTGACACCGCCGACCGGCGCGCCCTCCGGGACCCCGCCCCACACGTTGAGCGGGGCCATCGAGGTCGGTGAGAGGAGCAGCAGGGTGCGGGGCAGTTCGGGCAGGGCGAGCGGGACGAGATAGCCGAGGTAGACGGGGACCACCTCGCGCCCGAGCCGTGCCGAGCGCAGGACCAGCCGGTCGGCGCCGCCGGTGTCGGCATGCTCGATGTAGAGGTCGTCCAGGTCGATGCGGTACCGCTCCGGCAGCGTGCCGCTCTCGCCGGGGCAGACGATCTCGTACTCGGTCAGCCGCCCGTGCAGATTGAGATTGCTGGTGACCGGTCCACCGGTGACCTCGGCGAACACCGCGCCCTCCGGCTGCACCCGGGCCGCGCTTTCCAGCAGCGCGGTGTCGAGCCCCTCGAAGCACTGGGTGAAGCGGCTGAAGGGGAAGGACAGTCCGCCGTAGGAGCGGTTGAGGACGACGAGCGGGTCGCCGGGGCGGTCGGCGAGCTGGATGTGGTGGCTCATGGGGGCGAACGCGGGTGCGGCCGGGGCGAGTTCGGCGGCGACGTCGGCGAGGAGACCGGCGTCGAGATCGATCTCGTCGCTGTCGCCGTCCGTGGCCCAGAGTGCCCGCATCCGCTCGATGAACAGCTGCCGGGCGGTGTCGACGGCCCTCAGCTGCGGCAGCCCGAGCCAGTTCACCTCGGGCACGTACCGCCCGTCGGCGTCGAACGTCGTACGGCTCCCGGTGAACGTCATGTACTGGTCGAAGAAGTCCTCGTGGAAGTCGTGGACCAGCTTGAGGAGGTCGTCGCACCGCCCGCCCCGCCCGTACCGCGCGAGGAAGAAGCCCTTGAACGTCACCCGCTGGGGCAGCGTCAGGTCGAAGGCGGGCAGCACGCCCTCCACCCTGCTCAGCGGCCCGGCCGTCAGCTCGCGCCAGGCACGCAGGTCCATCACCGTCCCGCGTCCGGCCGCCGCGTCCTCGTAGAGCAGCGTCTGCGGTACGCGGGCCTTCTCGGCGCCCAGTTCCGACTGGACGGAGTGGAGGGTGGCCCTGAGCGCGGCGATCACCTCGCGGCGCTCGGCCGGTCCGGCTCCGGCGAACCGGTCGGTCAGCGCGACGGCGTCGTCCAGCCGCCCGGCGAGCTTCGTGGCCCAGGGGCGGCCGAGCTCGCGCAGCGAGTTCTGGAAGGCGCGCAGCGGGTCGGTGTCGTGCACGGTCGTACGCAGCGCGGGTACCTGGACCATGCCGAGGTCCAGCAGCGCGGCGAGATACTGCTCGGCCTCCTCCGCCCCGGCGCCGGCGTCCTTCGCCAGCCAGGCCGCCAACTCGCCGTAGCGCGGGGCCGGGCGCTCCTCGAAGAAGTCGAGCAGCCGCTCCAGGGTGCCGCTGCGGCGCAGGAAGAACAGCCGGTCCTTCACCGCGTCGAAGGTGACGGCCGTGTCGTCGTCGCCGGTGGTGACCCAGCGGCGTACGTAACGCACCCGGTCGTCGTCCCTGCCCCAGCCGGAGGCGGGCGCGACGGGCAGATCCGCGCGGCGCCCGGGATCGGCGATCACGCACTCGGCGAGCCGGCCGAGCGCCACGACGTTGAGCCGCGCGTGCCCGGTCCACTCCTCGGCGACCCGTACCTCGAACCCGCCCTCCGTGGCCGCCCCGTCCTCGAACTCGCCGAGCGCGACCCCGGTGAAGGTCGAGAAGGGGCTGGTCTTGCAGACGGTGCGGTAGAGGTACGACAGCAGCGACCGCTCGATCTTCCTGCGGCGCTTGTCGGGCCTGGCGTCGTGCCGGCGGTCCGCGCCCTGCCGTACGTAGGCGTCGATCTGCGCGTCGAGCGTCGGCGAGGCCAGCAGCAGCCCCTTGCGCAGCCGGTCCTCGCCGGCGATCTCGCGCAGCGCGGCGCGCGCGCCGGCGCTCTCGTCCGCGAGGAGCGCGGCGCCGGTGGCCCGCAGCGCGGCCAGCTCCCGGCGGTCGAGCAGCCAGCGCGAGAGGGCCTCGCCCGTCGCCGCGTCGCGCCCGGCCACCAGCTCCAGAGCCTCGCCCGGCCGGCCGGGCAGCCGGTTGTTGAACACCTCGCGGCGCAGCTTCAGCAGCGCGCGCCGGTCGGCGGCCTCGCCGGGCGCGGCGTCCGCGCCGTCGCCGGTGCGGCCGACGAGGTCGTGCAGCAGATCGCCGACGCGCTCCCCCGCCGCGGTGAGCCGCTCCTCCTCGGCGAGCACGGTGTCCGCCCAGCGGCGGCCGGCCGGGCAGCGCAGGGCGCGTACGGTCTCGATGGGCAGCCCGGCGACGCGGAGCATGAACGCGCGTCTCGGGTCCTGTTCGTGCGTCTGGTACGCCTGGTCAGGCATGCCTGTCCCCCTCCGGATAGGTCATCGGCTCAGGCGATCTCGTACCGGAAGTCGGCGGGGGCGGGCCGCTCGTTGCCGACCATCATGATCAGGAGCGGCGCCTCGCCGGTGGCGTCCAGGCCCAGTTCCTCGATGTACGAGACGTTGTCGAAGCCCAGCGCGACCCCGCAGCCCAGCTCCAGCGCGGAGCACGCGGTGTAGAGGGACTGCGCGACGGCGCCGATGGTGGCGTTGACGAGGCGGTAGCCGCGGTCGCCGACGGCGTCGAGGACGGCGGAGGTGCGGACCGTGGGGACGAGTACGGCGCCGGCCTGCTCCAGGTTGTAGTTGGAGAGGAAGTAGTTGCGCTGGAGGAACTCGCCGGGGCGGCCCGCCTTGACCAGCCGCAGCTCAGGGGCGTCGGGGTCGTAGGCGTACGCGCCGGGCTCCAGGCCCTCGACGTGGTTGACGAACGCGTACAGCCTGGTGAGCCGTACGCCTTCGCCCCTGTCGGTGCCGGTGTCGCCGCCGAGGTGTGAGCCGGCGCTCGACGCGGCGAGACAGGCGGCCAGTTGCCCGCCGGTGACGGGACGGCTCGCGTCGAAGCGGCCGAAGCTGCTGCGGCGGCGGCGCAGCGCGGTCCGTACGTCGGTGGGCAGGGGCTCCGCGGCGGGCAGCGGGGCGAGGGGCAGGTCCGGGTCGGCCGGGGGCGCGGCGGCCGGGGCGAGCGCGCCCGGGGCGGGCCGCTCGGTGGCGTGCGCGGCGGTCGTCGCCTGCATCCTCAGCAACGCGTCGAAGGTCAGGACCTCGCGCGACCGCTCCACGTCACGGCGCCGTACGGAGACGTTCCCGGGGACCGGCCGGCTCGCCGGACTCCCGTTGTCCCCGGCCCACTTGAGCGGGATGACGGCGAACACGCCCTCCTCGTCGGCCGGTACCCCGAGCAGCCTCTGGAGCCGGGCCTCGTCGAACCACATCGCCGGTTCGACGGAGAGCCCGCGCGCCCCGGCCCACATGCGCCACGTCTGCACGGCGGCGCCGAGGTCCATGCTCACGGCGTGGAAGGAGAAGCTGTTGTACTTGAAGGAGTTCTGCCAGTACTTGACGCCCAGGACCAGGTACTGGTCGGTGTCCGTGCCATGGCCGCCCAGCGCCGCGCGCACCTCGCCGGAGACATCGCCGGTGAGCAGACGCTGCATGGTGTGGTGGCGGGTGGAGTAGTAGTGCACGCCCGGTGCGAGGGGGCCGCGCGGTCCGGAGACCCAGTAGACGCTCACGGGGTAGAGGCCGCCGCCGGAGGCGGAGCCGCGCGACCAGTTGGCGAGCGGGTAGAAGGGCAGGGCGCTCAGGTCGGTGTTGGCCTGGACGCCGAGCCGGCGGCCGGTCAGGCCGTACGAGTCGAGAAGCATGCCGGAGAGCGACGTGAGATCGAACGGGGCGTCCGCCGTCCCCGTTTCGCCGTGGAACGCGCGGTCCAGGCTCGCGTCCGCCGGATAGCCGGCGGCGGGCAGCGGCAGGCTCTCGACCCCCGGGTAGTACTTCGCCTTGCGCGGCCCGTCGGACCAGTCCGGCACGAAATCGGCCGGTGCCATCGGGACCCGGCCCCGCTGCATGATCGCGGCGGCGTAGTCATGGGCGTACCCCATGGTGGGACTCCTCTCGGGGGTTCGGGTCAGGGTTTCGGTCGGGCTTCGGGTCAGGCTTCGGGTCAGGGGAAGGGGTGCGGCGCCAGGTTCAGGTCGGCGTCGGTCAGGTCGCTCTCGCGCATCCCCGCCTCGCGCAGGGCGGTACGCAGCCGGGGCATTCCGAGCGCGCGCTGTCTGCTCCAGCCGAAGTCGATGGGCAGCAGGCCGGGGACGAGCACGGAGACCGTCGTCAGGCCCAGATCACGCTGTTCGGGCATGGTCTGGTCGACGACGACCACGTCGAATCCCTTGTCGGTCACGGCGCCCACGCACCGGATGAGGTCGTCGCGCAGATCGTCGGAGACGGGCGGCAGCGATCCGTCGCCGTACGCCTCGGCCAGGGAGCGTGCGGGCGGCCGGGGCGCGCCCGGCTCGCCGATCAGGAAGTGGGCGTTGTTCCCCATCTCCGGGATGCCGTAGGCGAGCGGGTGGTCGTGGAGCGCGACGACCTTGTCGTAGTCGGTGGCCATGGCGCGCAGCCTCTCCTCGTCCCGCTCGGTGCGGCCCCGGAGGTTGACGGCGTCGGTGGCGATCTCGCACAGCGCCCCGGCGAGCGCCGACTCCGGGTCGAGCCCGGCGCCCGCGCCGAAGCACATCCGGCCCCGGCCGCCGTCGGGGCGGACCGCGACACCGGTGACGACCGGGATGGGGAAGCTGATCCGGGTGTCGAAGAAGCGGGCCTCGTAGCCGTACATCTCCAGGCGGTCGACCATCTGCCGGGTGGCGGCGCGGGTGCTGGTGCGCGGGTCGAGTTCGGGGAGGGCGGCGCGGCCGTACCAGGTGAGGAGGAAGGCGTCGCGTTCCACGACCTCCATGAGGCCGAAGTAGACGGCCTCCTCCAGACAGCCGCCGGACGCGCAGCCGTTGGAGCTCTCCTGCACGAACCGGTTCTCCAGACCGGGCGCGTGATAGTACGTCAGCACCTCGGGGACGAGGATCGGCCGGTGGTCCCGGAGCGAGTAGCCCCAGACCCAGGGAAGTTCACGGTCCGGGTGGAAGGGGGTGACGCGCGGGTTGGCGCGGTGGAACTCCTCCGAGTACAGGCCGACTTCACGCGGATCGACGGCGTGTTCGCCGGCGGCCCGCAGCCCGGTCAGCGAACCGTGCACACCCGCCGCCTTGGCGCGTGAGCGCATCCCGGCGTACCGCTCGAGTCCCTCCAGCACCCCGATGCGCACACTTCCCGCGAACGTGTCGGCGTGGCCGCCCCAGAACGTCTCACGCAGATAGTCGCCGGAGCGCATCGAGAAGCAGCCGATGGTCGCCGAGGTGGACGTGGAGGAGATGTCGTGCACGACGGAGGGGCCGAGGGAGCCGCAGACGGGATTGGCGTACGGCTCGGAGGGCAGTTCGTACGAGCCGATGTCGCGGAGCCGGAAGCTGCCGGGCCGGTGCTTGGGCGCGGGTTCCAGTGTGAGGACGGCCGCCTCGGGGGTGTCCTCCTCGCCGCGTCCGCAGCGCGGGCACTCCGGGTCGGGTACGAGCGGGTAGTGCCGCACCTGAAGCGTTTCGAGGTCGACCAGGTGGACCGCCGGGAAGGAGCCGGTCGACGGCCCCTGCCCGGCGAGCCGGGCCGCGACGATCCCGGCGAGGGCGTCGGCGGTGAACGGGGTGATGTAGGGGGACTCCCCCGCCGCCCTGGTGCCGGAGCCCAGCTCCAGCGCCTCGCGCAGGGCGACGGAGCGCACGCCCTGCCAACGGCGGGCGAGACAGCGGACGCAGGGGCGGTGGGTGTCCGCGCCGGGCCGCCCGAAGGGGCCGACCACGGCGTGCCTGCCGTAGAACCGTACGGGCACCCCGTCCCGTACGCCCTCCTCGTCGGCGAACGCGTCACGGACACCGAGCGGCGCGACGTCGAGCGCGGGGCCCGGGGCGCCGAAGCCTCGGCCCATCAGCGCGGCGAGGTCGCGGGCGGACCGCTCCCAGGGATCAGCCGGCATCGGGTGTCCCCTCCGCGCCGGTGGTGAGCAGGACGCGTGCCGTGCTGACGCCGCCGGCCGGCAGATCGGCCGGGGTGGTGTCGACGTACAGCACGTCGCGTCCGGCCTCGCGCATCCGGTCGAGCACCGCGTCGAAGGTGGTGGCGGTGGCGTCGGCGGCGACCGGCTCGTCGGTCAACAGGACGGCGGCGGGGGCGAGTTCGCCCATCAGCGGGTCGCCGGGGTCGACGGTGGAGTCCGGGTCCTCGGTGCCCAGCTGCACCTGGCCGAGCAGATCGCGCAGCGCGGCGCAGGCGGCGGTGGTCCGGGAGAGCCCGGCGGCCACGGCCCAGCGGCCGTCGCCCTCCTCGCGGGCGAGGACCACATGGGCGCCGGAGTGCTCCTGCTCGCCGAGGTCGACGAGTTCGGCCCGGATGCCCACGTTGGGCACGGACTTGAGCAGGAAGACCAGCTCCGGGTCGGCGTCCGGCTCGCCGGCCGCCGGGGAGGTGACGAGCGCGCAGCGCGCCTCGCCGCGTACGGCCCGCAGCAGCGCGCCGTGTGCGAGCGCCGACAGCAGACCGCGGCCGGCGGCCTCCTGCGCGGTGGGGCCCGCGCCCGCGCCGGCGCTGGTCGGCTGGTGCAGCTTCCCGGCGTTGTACGGGCCGAACGGCCGTACCGCGGCGGCCGGTACGCGCACCGACTCCTTGGTGAGGAGGGACGCCGCGGTGACCCAGGCGCCGACCGCCTCGACGCCCGCGCCGGTGCCGCTGCCCGTGGTGAGCCGGCCGGGGGCCACGGCGGGGGCGGTCGTGTCGCTCTCGGGAGTGAGGGGCACGACGTGCTCGACGTACGTCTCGGCCGCCGCGTACAGCGCGCGCAGCCGGGCGCCCGCCAGGTGGTGCACGTCGAAGGCGGCGATCCGCCTGCGCGGTCCGTGGCCGACGGCCATCTCCACGCGGCTGATCTTGAGGGGGGTCTGGGTGAGGCTCTCGTCGTCGTACCGGGCGAAGATGCCGGTGAAGGGGCGCACCAGCGCCGTACTGATCCGGTTGAGGTCCTCGACCAGCGCCTCCGCCTCGCCCGCGCTCTCCACGGTCGGGGTGACGGGGAGCGTCAGCCCGCCGGGCAGGGCGGGGCGCCGGGTCGTGGCGGCGGGCGCGCAGAGCGCGCAGCGCGGATGGGGCTGGACAGGCTCGGCCATGACGTCGAGCGATTCGAGGTCCTGGACGAGGACCTGTCCGTCGGTCTCGGCGGGCAGCGCCCCGGTGGTGAGGCGGAAGATCTCGTAGCCGAGGAGATTGCCGGACATCGCGGCGAGGGGGCCGGTCAGCGGGGAGACTCCGGCGGCGCGGCCGGTGGCCCCGCCCGCGACCTCGCTCCAGATGTCGGCGGCGGCTCCCGCGTCGGTGTTGCCGCCGAGGCGCAGCACCGCGCAGGACCAGCAGCCGGCCGAACCGGCGGTGCTGAGCGGCCCGGTGACGGACCGGCGGCCGAACGTCCAGGCGGGGATGAGCGTCTTGCCCTCCGGCACGCCCGCGAGAAGCAGCGCGTGGGTGCGGAGCGAGGCGTCGGCCCCGGTGACGACGACGATGTCGTAGCCGTCCAGGGCCGACCAGTCGGACCCCTCGGGGAGGGGCTCGACGGTCACCGGACAGTCCTGGGCGGCCAGTTCGGCGATCTCGGCGAGCAGGGCCGGGTCGCTCTTCGTGTCCCCCTCGACGGCCGGCCGGGCGCCGCCGTTACGGACGAGGCTGAGCGCGCACCAGCGGGCGACGGGGCCGGTGCCGAGGATCGCGACGCGGGTGGTGCGGTAGCGGTGGAAGCGGGCGAGGGCGCCGTCGGCGTAGTGGTCGGCGTACGCGATCTGGGCGGCGAATCGGGTGGTGACGGCGGTGGGGAGGGCGTGGGGGACGGGGGTGGCGGCGGTCCCGGGGGCGGACCCGGGGGCGTTCTCGGGGGCGGACCCGGGGGCGTTCTCGGGGGCCGTCTCCTCCTCGGGGATGTCACGGGCGAAGCCGCGCTCGTACAGCGTCTTGACCAGTTCGGCGGCCATGGCCCGCTGGGCGGGGCCGAAGCCCTGGCAGATGTCGGCGAGACGGTGGTGGCCCGCGAGGTGCGGGACCATCAGCGAGGCGAAGCGGTAGGCCGTGCGGCCGGTGAGGTGGAAGCCGCCATCGGCGTTGTGGAAGAGGACACCGCCGGGCGTCTCGGTGAAGAGCACGTCGCGGCGGACGCGGGGCCGGGTGCCGGCCAGGGCGTCGAAGGCGGACACGACGGGAGCCGCCGGCGCACCGGCGGTCCCGGCCGCCGCCGGTGCCTGCGCGGTCTGCGCGGCCGGAGGCGCGGCGGCCGTCGGGGTCGCTGTCGCTTCTGCTGCCATGGGATTCACACCTTCTGTATCGGTCGGGATCGATACGGCGCGGTTCTGCGCGCGTACACACGGAGCAGTTCGTGCACCCGGTACGGGCCGGGCGGCCCTTCTTCCAGCAGTCCGGCGTCGGCGAGCCGGTCCAGTACCTCGTCCGCCTCGACGGGCGGCATCCCGAGCACCCGGGCGCCGTCCTCGGCCGTGAAGTGGTCGGGGATCTGCGCGGCGACCTTCAGGAAGACGTCGGCGAGCCGGGGGTCGAGCCGGTCGAGCGCCCCGCCGAGCACGCGGTGCACCGACAGCTCCGGCGAGTCGGCGAGCGAGAGCCGGGCCAGCGGGTCCTCCGCCAGCCAGGCGACCGAGTCGGCCAGCCTGAGCGCCGGCCGGGTGAGCAGCCGGGCCGACATGATGCGCAGGGCCAGCGGGTGGTGGCCGCAGGCCTCGGCGAGCCGGCGGGCCGCGTCCGGCTCGGCCTCGACGCGTTCGGCGCCGAGGACGGCGACCAGCAGCCCGTACGACTCCTCCGAGTCGAAGGTGCCGAGCCGCAGCACCCAGCCGCCGTGGGTGGCGACGAGGCCGGCGAGGCCCCGCCTGCTGGTGACGATCGCCGCGCCGTCGCCGCCGGCCGGCAGCAGCGGTCTGACCTGTTCGGCGTCGATCACGTCGTCCAGCACGAGCAACGCGCGCTCGCCGCGCGTCTGGTCGCGCAGGGCGGCGGCCACCTCGGCCGCGGCGTCGTCGGGGCCCCGGGGCGTACCGTCCGGGGCGACCATCCGCACCATGAACAGCCCGGCGGGGAAGCTGTCCTTGACCTGGTGGGCCAGATGCCGGGCCAGCGCGGTCTTCCCGATGCCGGGGGCCCCGGAGACCAGGAGGGTGACCGGTTCCTGGCCGGGCGCGGTCAGCCGCTCCAGCAGCGCGGCGGTCTCGGCGGCGCGCCCGGTGAAGGAGTGCACGGCCGGGACGGGCACCACGGTGGCGGACGGCGGCGCGGCCGGTACGGCGGCGCTCCCGCGCTCGCCGGAGCCGGAATCGGAACCGGACCCGGCTCCGGAGCCGGACCCGGAGCCGGACCCGGAGCCGGACGTGAGGGCGGCCGGCGGCCGGTCGTCCGCGGGCCCGAGGTCCTCGCCGCGCAGGATGGCCATCTCCAGCCGGCGCAGCGCGGGCGAGGGGTCCACGCCCAGTTCGTGGAGGAGATACTCCTTGACCATCCGGTACTCGGCGAGCGCCTCGGTCTGCCGACCCGTGCGGTACAGGGCCTCGATGAGCTGCTCCCGGAAGCGCTCGTGCCCGGGGTGGGCGCGGCTGGCGCTCCACAGCTCCACCAGCGCCTCGCCGCACCGGCCGAGCCTGAGCTTGAGGTCGCAGGCGCGCTCCAGGGTCCGCAGCCGCTCCTCCACGAGCCGGGGGACCTCGTCGCGGTGGAGCACGTCGGAGCGGACATTGGCGAGGACCGAGCCCTCCCAGAGCGACAACGCCCCTTTGAGGACGCGCAGTTCACTCTCCGGATCGGTGATCTCCGCGGCGCGCCGTACCTCGTCCCGGAAACCGATCAGGTCGAGATGCCGGGGCCCGGCCGTGATGCGGTAGCCGCCGGGCACCGCCTCGATGGGCGTCTCGGTGACGCCGTGCTTGGTGAACAGCCGGCGCAGCCGCAGTACGCAGGTCTGGAGCGCGGCCCGTGAGGTGGCCGGCTGTTCCTCGCCCCACATGGTGCGCTGCAGGTAGTCGGCGGAGACGACCGAGTTGGCGTGCAGGAGCAGCGAGGCGAGGAGGATGGTGGGTTTGGAGGGCTGGAGGACGACGGTGTCGGGGCCGTCGGCGATGCTGAGCGGCCCGAGGAGCTGAAACCGCACCGGCTACGCCTCAGTCCCAGCCGTTGACAAGCTTGCACAGGGCGACGGCTTCGCCGGAGACCGGGGCGGTGAGGGAGTCGGCGGCCGGGGCGGCAAGGGAGTCGGCGGCCGGCTGGCACGCGCTCACCGCGCCGGCGGGCGGGGCGACCCGGCCGGAGGCGGAGGCGGTCCCGGCGGAGAGGGTCAGCGCCGCGGTGCAGAGACCGAGGGCGAGAGCGGTACGCGCGGTGCGGGCGGTGCCGGCGGTTCCTCCGGTACGAGCGATACGTGCGATACGTGCGGTGCGCGAACGGGCCATGATCTTCGTGGCGTGGCAGTGCGGTACACCGAGCACAATTCCCCCTGTTGAATCGTTCCGTCGTCCCACCGGAGCGCTTCCGGTGGGACGACGATGACAGCGGGTGTCTCGAAATGGGGGTCGCGGGCGTGTCAGCTTGCTGCATCTACGCGCGCAGCTTGTTGTCAGCGCCTCCCTGACCAGGGAAAACGAAATCGGCCCCGATGGGTGCGGAGGACACCCACCGGAGCCGAAAACCTACGTTGGCCCCCTACTGGCGGCCGTTCGGCCGTCCCTAGTCCGTGGCGATCGCATTCAGGACGTTCATCCGGCCGGCCCGGAAGGCCGGGACGAGCGCGGCGAACAGTCCCACGAAGGCCGAGGCGACGAACACCCCGATGATGGTCGGCCAGGGAATCTCCAGGACCCCCAGGCCCTCCAGGGCGAGGATCTGCTGGGCCGCCGTGCCCCAGCCCATGCCCAGACCGAGGCCGAGCAGCGCTCCGAAGAGGGCGATGACCATCGACTCCAGACGGATCATGCGGCGCAGTTGACGGCGCGACAGACCGATGGCCCGCAGCAGTCCGATCTCCCGGGTCCGCTCGACGACCGACAGGGCGAGGGTGTTCACCACTCCCAGCACCGCGACGATGATCGCCAGTCCGAGCAGCCCGTAGACGATGTTGAGCAGCTGCCCGATCTGGTCCTTCAGATCCTGCTTGAAGTCCGTCTGGTCCTGCACCTTGTACTGCGGGTACGGGGAGAGCGAGTCCTTCAGCGCCGCGTACGCCTCCTTCTCCTTGCCGTCGTCGGCCGCCGCGAACATGATCATGTTCTTCGGCAGCTTGTCGGCCGGCAGGTACCGCGCGGCGGTGTCGATGGAGAGGTACTTGGCCCCCTGGTCCACCGACACGTCGTCCGACGTGATCGCCGCGAGCGTGAGCTCGGCCGTCTCGCCGCCCTTGAAGGCGACGGTCAGCTCGTCCCCGACCTTGAGGCCGTACTCGTCGGCGAACTTGTCGCCGACGGACATGGCGTCCTTGCCGTACGCGGCGGACAGCTCCCCCGCGACGGTCTCGCGGCGCAGGTCCTGCGCGTACGTCGGGTCGGCGGCGGCCAGTTCGTCGCTGACCGTCTTCCCGTCCGGCGTGGTCAGCTTGGCGTCGATCGACTTGTACTGGGTGATGTGCGAGATGTGGGGCGCCTTCTCCAGGGCGTCCTGGGCCTGCGGCACGATCGGCTGACCGCTGCCGGACTGGATGATGAAGTCCGCCCCGACCGACTTGTCGAGCTCGTCCGTCGCCGACGCGACCATCGACGAACCGACCACCGACAGACACGCCACCAGGGCGAGTCCGATCATCAGGGCCGCGCCCGTGGCTCCCGTACGCCGCGGGTTGCGCAGCGCGTTGCGCTCCGCCATCCGCCCGACGGGTCCCCAGGCACGCAGGACGAACAGGCTCAGGATCCGGACGAAGAACCCGGCGAGCAGCGGGCCGATGACGACGAAGCCGATCAGCGTGAACACCACGCCGAGGCCGAGGAACAGGGAGCCCTCGCTCGCCTTCTCGGCACCGCCGGAGGCGAGGAGCGCGGCGAAGCCGCCACCGGTGAGGAGCACGCCGATCGCGCCCCGGATGCGTCCGGCGCGGCCGTCGGCCGGTGTACCGGCGTCCCGCAGGGCCGCCATGGGCGAGATCTTCCCCGCCCGGCGGGCCGGGATGTACGCGGCGAGGACGGTGACGATCACCCCGAGCGCCAGCCCGACCACGGGGGTCGTCCACTTCACGGTGAGGTCGTCGGTGGACAGCTCCATACCGATGGACGACATCAGTTTCATCAGGCCGACGGCGAGCCCGACGCCCGCGGCGACACCGGCGACCGAGCCGACGATGCCGAGCAGCACGGCCTCCAGCAGCACGGAGCGGTTGACCTGCTTGCGGCTGGACCCGATGGCCCGCATCAGGCCGATCTCCCGGGTGCGCTGGGCGACCAACATCGAGAAGGTGTTGACGATCAGGAAGATGCCGACGAGGAAGGCGATCCCGGCGAAGCCGAGCATCGCGTACTTCATCACGTCCAGGAACGAGCCGACGCTGTCCCGGCCCGCGTCCGCCATCTCCTTCTGCGTCTGGACCTTGTACGCCCCGTCGAGGGAGCCCGCGACGTCCGCCTTGAGCTGGGCGTGGCTCACACCCTGCTCGGCCACAACGTTGACCTGTGTGAACAGGCCTGCCGCGCCGAGGAGTGAGCGCTGGGCGGTGTCGGTGTCGAAGTAGAGGACGGTCGCGCCCGGGTTGGTCACCTTGAAGGTGGCGATGCCGACGATCCGGGCGTTGATGTCGCCCGTGACCACGATGGTGCGCAGCTCGTCGCCGAGCTTCAGGTCGTGCTTGTCCGCGGTGTCGGCGTCGACCATGACCTCGGTGGGTCCGCGCGGGGCGTGGCCGGAGGTGATCTCCATCGAACGGAGGTCGTTGCGGGTCCAGTTGCCCGCGATCGTCGGGGCGCCGCTGGTCGCCCCCACGTTCTCGTTCTCGGAGTCGACGACCGTGACGCTCATGCTGCTGACCGCGCCCTCGGCGGACTTCACGCCCGGCGACTTCTCGACGCGGGCGACGACGGAGGCGGGCAGCGACTCGGGCTTGCCGGTCTGCGACGGCATCTCGTCGGCGGCAGCCGCGCCCTTGGGAGTCACGGTGACATCGGACGAGGTCGAGGCGAAGAGCTTGTCGAACGTGGTGTTCATGGTGTCGGTGAAGACGAGCGTCCCGGAGACGAACGCCACCGACAGCAGGACCGCGACGGCGGAGAGCGCCATGCGTCCCTTGTGCGCGAGGAAGTTGCGCACGGAGGTCTTGACGACGGTCACGACGTCCGCCCCCGAGCGTCGAAGTTCTTCATACGGTCGAGGACCTGCTCGGCGGTCGGGTTGCGCATCTCGTCGACGATCCGGCCGTCCGCGAGATACAGCACCCGGTCCGCGTACGAGGCGGCGACGGGGTCGTGCGTGACCATCACCATGGTCTGCCCCAGCTCGTCCACCGACCTGCGCAGGAAGCTCAGCACCTCGGCGCCGGCCCGCGAGTCCAGGTTTCCGGTCGGCTCGTCACCGAAGATGATCTCGGGCTGGGCGGCGAGCGCGCGGGCGACCGCCACCCGCTGCTGCTGACCGCCGGAGAGCTGGGTCGGCCGGTGCTTGAGCCGGTCGGCCAGACCGACGGTCTCCACGACCCGCTGGAGCCACTGCCGTTCGGGCTTGCGGCCCGCGATGTCCATGGGCAGCGTGATGTTCTCCAGGGCGTTGAGCGTCGGCAGCAGGTTGTAGGCCTGGAAGATGAAGCCGATCCGGTCCCTGCGCAGCTGGGTGAGCTTCTTGTCCTTGAGCTTGGTGATCTCGGTCTCGTCGAGGTAGATCTCCCCCGAGGTGACGGTGTCGAGCCCGGCGAGGCAGTGCATCAGCGTCGACTTGCCGGAGCCCGACGGGCCCATGATCGCGGTGAACTGCCCACGGGCGATGTCCACGTCGACATGGTCGAGCGCGACGATCCGGGTCTCCCCCGAACCGTAGGCCTTGACGACCTGCCGCCCTCGCGCGGCGACGGCCAAACGCCCTCCCGTGCCCCCGTGCTTGGGGATGGTTACAGCCGTTGTCACGGTAAGTCTCCTAAGTCCGTTGATAATCAGGCGTCGTGAGGCACGGATGCGCGCCTCGCGCTGTGTGGTGGTGCGGTGCTGTGCGCGGCGCCGTTCGCGCCGTGCGTCCGTGCCGTGTGGTCGTCCCGGCCGCTGCCTTTGAGTCTGCTCGCCCCAGGCACCCGAGCGCGCTGGGGAAAGGCTCAGACTTCTCCTGGGGTTTCCCTCAGGATTTACGGGTGGTAGCCCCCCCTCGGGCCCGTCCCCCGTCACCGGCCGGCCCCCCGGCCGGCCCCCTGCGGTGTAGGACCAACTTAAAGAAAGCGGTCCTCCCTTCTCGTCCTCCGGCGGGACGAACCGGCCCCGAGCGGAAGTAGGGAGGACCACCTAAGGGCTCTCCACCCTGAGATGGAGCGACCCTGAGGGCCGGCTCCGGGAAGTGCGCCCCCGCCCCGCGCCCCGTGGCCCGCTCCGGCCCGCGCCCTGCCGCGGCGCGAGGGTCGGGTGAGATGGTGTTCCCGGGGGATACCTGCATAGGGAAGGAATCCAGTGACCACCGTCATACCCGAGCCACGCCGCGGTCCCGTCGTCGCCGCCCTGATGCTCGGAATGGCCCTGGCGGCGCTGGACGGGACGATCCTGTCCACCGCCGTCCCGCAGATCGTCGGAGACCTCGGCGGCTTCTCGATCTTCTCCTGGCTCTTCTCCGGCTATCTGCTCGCCGCGACGGTCACCCTGCCGGTGTACGGGAAGCTCTCCGACACCTTCGGCCGCAAGCCCGTACTGATCGCGGGCATCGTCCTCTTCCTCGTCGGCTCCGTCCTCTGCGCCACCGCGTGGAACATGGGCTCCCTGATCGCCTTCCGGGTCGTCCAGGGCCTCGGCGGCGGCGCGATCCAGGGCACGGTGCAGACCATCGCCGCCGACCTGTACCCGCTGAAGGAACGCCCCAAGATCCAGGCCAAGCTCTCCACCGTCTGGGCCACGTCCGCCCTCGCGGGACCGGCGCTCGGCGGGCTGCTCGCGGGGTACGCGGACTGGCGCTGGATCTTCGTGATCAATCTGCCGGTCGGCGCGCTCGCGCTGTACCTCACCGTCCGCCACCTCCACGAGCCCGGCCGCGCGTCCACGCCCCCGGCCGACGCCCCGGCGGAACACGCCACGCGCCGTGAAGCGGTCCCCCGCCCGAGGACGGGCACCGGGCCCCGCCCCCGTATCGACTGGGCGGGCGCGTTCGCCGTCTTCGCCACCGGCACGCTCCTGGTCACCGCCCTCGTCCAGGGCGGAGTCGCCTGGCCCTGGCTCTCCGCGCCCTCGATCGCGCTGCTGGCCGGCACGGCGCTGCTCGCCGTCGTCACCTTCGTCGTCGAACGGCGCGCGGCCGACCCGATCATCCCCGGCTGGGTCTGGCGCCGCCGCCCCATCGCCGCCGTCAACCTGGCGCTCGGCGCGCTCGGGCTGCTGATGATCGCCCCGACGGTCTTCCTGCCGACGTACGCGCAGTCCGTCCTCGGGCTCGGGCCGATAGCCGCCGGCTTCGTCCTCTCCGCGATGACACTGACCTGGCCGATCAGCGCGGCGCTCTGCGACCGCGTCTACAACCGCATCGGTTTCCGCCGTACCGCCATCACCGGCATGACCTGCGCGCTGCTGGTCCTGAGCGCCTTCCCCCTGCTGCCCTACCCCGGCGAGGCCTGGCAGCCCGCGCTGCTGATGCTGCTGCTCGGCGCGGCGCTCGGGCTGTTCCAACTCCCGCTGATCATCGCCGTACAGGGCACGGTCGGCTGGTCGGAGCGCGGGACGGCGACCGCGTCGATCCTCTTCTACCGCCAGCTCGGCCAGAGCGTGGGCGCCGCGCTCTTCGGGGCACTGGCCAACGGTGTCCTCAGCGGCAGGCTCGCCGACTCACCCGGCACCGGCCTCCCGGGCGACCTGGACTCCGTGTCGGGCGCCCTGGACGACCCGGGGGCCCTCACCGACCGCGCGGCCGACTTCCTGCGCCGCGCGGTGGACTCGGCCGTCGACGCGGTCTTCGTGGGGTCGGCGGTGGCCGCCGCCCTCAGCCTGCTGGTGCTCCTCTTCGTGGCGCCGCGCCGCTTCCCCGTCCACCAGGAGATCGCCGCCCCCGGCCCGGCCCCGGGCACGCAGCCCCGGAAGACGACGGACCCCGCGAGCGGTCCCGCCACCGACCCGGCCAACGACCCCGCGCCGGGCGCCCCGTGAGAGCCGCGCCCCGGGGAAGGACGCGGCCTGCGTCGGGAAGGCCGTGGCCTACGTCTCCGCGTCCGCGGGCGCGCGGCCCGTCAGGGCGGCCAGGCTGTTGCGGACATGCGTCATCCGCGCCCGCACCTCCTCACGGATCTCCGTGTGCTCACGCAGGATCCGCTCCGTCTCCCGTACGGTCCGCTCCTCCACCGCCCGCGCCCGCGCGATCAGGTCCTCCGCGCGGGCCGCCGCGTCCTCCCGGATGTGCCGGGCCCGCTCCTCCGCCTCCGTGAAGGCACGCTTCGCCTCCGCGAGCCCGGCGTCCGCCCGGGCCCCCACCTCCGTACGGATCTCCTGCGCCTGCGCCTCCCGGCCCGCGAACTCCCGCTCCGTGGCGGCCAGCCGGTCCGCGTGCTCCCGTGCCAGGTCGGTGAGCAGCGCCTCCGTACGCTGCCGGATCTCGTCGAAGCGGGCCAGGGCCGCGTCCCGCAGCTCCTCGGCGTCCCGGCGCGCGGCGGCCCGCAGTTCGTCGGCGTCGCCCTGCGCGTCCTGGGCGGTGCGCGTCGCGTACTCCGCCACGTCCGCCGCGACCGCGTCCATGTACGCGCGGGCCGACTCACGCGTCCTGCGGGCCGCGTCGTCGGCGTCGTCCGTCAGCGCCTGCGCGTCACCCCGCGCCGCCGCACGCGCCCCGTCCGCCTCCTCGACGACCAGGGCCAGTATTCTGCGGGCGCGCTCGCCCAGTGACTCGTACGTCTGCGGCGGCAGCGCCTCGACCTGCTGCCGCAGCAGCTCCACCTCCAGCTGAAGGCGCTCCGCGGCGGCGGCGAGCCGCCGCTCCTGCGCCTGCGCGACCTCGCGGTCCCTCGACAGCTCCGTGACCCACCGGTCGACCTGCTCGGGGCGGTAACCACGCCCCCGCACGGAATCGAAGCCGTGAGCCGATGCCCGTGCAGCAGCCATGACAGAAGCCTCTCTCCGCCTACGGTGACAGGACAGGCGTCCCCGCGAAACGCCCCACCCGTCCATCCTGCTCAAGGATGCGGCATTTGACGCCGGGGGCCTGATTCCTCTTGCGTTCCGACGGCCCGGCCGACATGTTCAAGCCATTCCCGGACCCACGGCGCGCGAACGCCCCGGGGCGCCCCCGTGGTTCACGGAGGGCGGCCCGGGGCGTTCCCACAGAGCGGAACTCGCCGCCGGATCAGGGACGTACGGTCAGAGAAGCCCGTCCCACATCTGCTCCAGGAGCACCGACCACCAGCTCTCCGGCGACGACAGGGCCGCCGGATCGATCGCGGCGAGCTGTGCCTGGAAGTCGACCGTCCAGCGGCCCGCCTGCTCGGGATTCAGGCCGAAACGCAGCCGCCACATGCGGCCGAGCAGCGCCATCGAGCGCGTGAACTCCGGCAGCCCGGTGTTCACGAACTGCGGCGGGACCGGCTGACCGCCCGGACCCGTCTCGACCGAGACGGCCATGATGTGCGCCGTGCCGTACTGGACGCAGATCGCCCGGCCGAAGTCGCTGCCCATCACCAGATACGAGCCCGCGTCCGCCGCCGGCTGCACCTGCCGCTGCGCGGCCAGCTCGGCCAGCGTCGGCACCACCGGCTGCGGGGGCTGGGCCCAGAAGAACGGACCGAAGTCGCCCGGCAGACCCGCCCATACGAGCGTGCGCGCCACCAGCTCCGGTACGCCCTGACGGGACACCGCGCGCTGGTCGAAGCGGCAGATGCCCTGCGGGCCGAACGCGGCCGCGAGCTCCTGCGCGATCGCCTCCGGCGGCACCGGCTGCGCGGGCGGCACCTGCGGCAGCGGGGCGCGTACCGGCGCCGGCCGGGCCGGGCCGTCCGCGACCTGGTGCAACTCGCCCTGGTGGGTGAGCAGATGCCGCATGCCCTGCTGACGGCTGGAGTGGTCCCTGCCGTACGGGGCGACGCTGGTGATCCGTACCTGCGGCCAGGTCTCGCGGATCATCCGCGCGCAGTAACCGCCGGGCAGCTCGCAGGACTCCAGCTCGGTGTGGAGTTCGAGCACCTGCTGCGGCGGGACGTTCATCGCGCGCAGTTCGTGCAGGATCTGCCACTCCGGGTGCGGGGTGCCGGGCGCCGAGCGGCGGATGAGCTGGGCCTCGGAGCCGTCGGGCGCGCGGAAGCGCAGGACTGCCTGATAGCCGGGGCCCACCGTCGGCATGCCGGTGGGCTGCTGCGGATAGCCGTACGTGCCGGGGGGCGCGCCGGGAGGGCCGGGCGGACCGGGCGGCGGACCGGGTGGGCCACCGGGTCCCGCCAGCATCGTCGCCGCGTGGTGGACACCACCGGGCGGAGGCGCACCGGGCACGCCTGGAGCACCGGGCGGACCCGGCGGCACACCCGGCATCCCCGGAGCACCCGGCGGACCAGGAGGCCGCGGACCACCCGACGACGGCGACTGACCACCCTGACTCGGATCCGCCAACATCGTCGCCGCATGATGCACACCACCGGGCGGAGGCGTACCGGGCACGCCCGGAGCACCCGGCGGAGGCGGCGGCGTACCGGGCCCGCCGGGACCGAGATGCGAGGCGAGCTGCGTCGGCTGGTACCCACCGGCCGGAGCGCCGGGCGCGCCGGGACCGGGCGGCTGTGCCCCGGGCACCCCCGGGGCACCGGGCGGGGCCGGCGGACCACCGGGCGCGCCGCGCGAGGGCGCCTTGCCCGCCGCCGCGCCGGCGATGTCACCGGGACCGCCGGGACCGCCGGGAGCGGGCGAGGCCGGGCCGAGGCCCGGCGCCACCGACGTACGCGGCAGCTGACTGCCGCCGGACATCAGCGCCGTGGGAGCCTCCGCCGCCAGTCCCGGCGGCGGCGTGCCGTCGTCGTCCGCGCCGGACAGCGGCGGCGCGAAGACCGTCGCCGGGAGACCCACGGACGCGTCGTCGTTCGCGGCGTTGGTGTCCGTACCGGCCCAGGGAGTCGCCCCCGCCGGAGCGACCGACGGTTCGGGCGAGGGCACGGGAGAGGGCGCGGGAGCCGGGACCGCCGGGCCGGCCGGAGCCGCGCCCGGGGCGCCCGGGGTCCCCAGCTTGTCCGCCGCGTCCTGCAACCACTCCGGCGGCGTCAGCAGGAACGACGTCTGATTCAGATCGATACGCTGCGGCGCCCGCGGCGGCTCCGGGGCCCCCGCCTGCGACCCGTACTCCTCCTCGTACCGCCGGATCACCTCACCCACCGGCAGCCCCGGCCACAGCGTCGCCTCACCGCTGTCCCTCGCGATCACCAGCCGCTGGACACCGCCGTCCGACCGCGGACCGTCCGCCCGGTCCTCCGCCCAGACGACGAAACCCAGCTCGAACTCCCGCACCCGCACCTCACGGTGCTGATACGCGGGCATGTCGCCGTTGACCCACTCGTCCGCGCGCTCCTGCGCCTGAGCGAATGTCACCACCGCGCTCATCCCTCCACCGGGACGGCGCGGGCGAAGCCGCCGTCCACCATCAGGTTCGCCACCGTGTCCAGCTCCGGCGGATTGCCCGCCAGCCTCGAAAGGAAGGCGTCGAAATCGGCGCCGCAGGGCAGCAACAGCCGCTCCACCCGCTCCCGCACGCTCCAGCCGTCGCGGTCGCGCGCGTCGTCGTACGCGCAGAACCAGACCGAACCGGCCTGCTCACCGCGCACCTTGAGAGCCAGGATGCCGCCCTGGACGAACGCCACGCCCAGATAGTCCTTGGTCAGATGGTCCCGCAGACACTTGTTGACGTACAACAGGTCGTTGACGGCCGCCTCTTCACGCACCGTGAAGAACGGCTGGTCCACCAGCAGCCCCAGCTCCGCGTCCAGCGCCGCGCCCACCGGGGCGCAACCGCCCGCCGCCTTCAGGAAGGTGCGGTACGGGCCCGGCAGCCGGTAGCCGAGATCCTCCTCCACACCGAGCAGTTGCTGCTCGGTCACCGACACCGACCCCTTCGGCAGCCCGAAGTGCACCGGCCGCGTCTCCTGGAGAGGACGCGTCCCGCGCTTGCCGTGATCCACCACCGTCGTCGCCAGCCCGCCGTGATGGCGCAGCAGCGCCTTGACCTCCACCGGCACCAGCAGCAGCCGGCGCGAGCCCGGCGCGTGGTGCCAGGTCCAGCCGTGCGGGGTGGCCACGGCCGGGATGGTGTCCCACAGCTCGTGACCGGAGGCGTTCAGCGCGGCGTTGGCGGACACGTAGTCCGTCAACCGCAGCTCGTCGACGCCGAACCCCTCGGGAGGCTCGGCGATCTCGGCGGCGGCGCGCGCGTACGGCGAGAAGTCCGGGAAGCCGTTGCCGTCCACCGGCACACCCCTGGGGTGGCGGGAGGCCCGGACCGGGTCCGGGAAATGCACGACCTGCCCGGCGTAGGCCGCATTCGGTGGCGCGGCTTGCTGCCCGAGCCGACCTGTCGTCATGACGGATGCCCCCTGCTGGCTTCTGACTGGTTCGGCACAGCCTATGCGGTGGGGCAATAGGGGACGCCGCCCCTCCGCCCGCCTCCCGGCCGTCGCGACAACGCCCGTTCGGGTACCGGTGACAACCGGTCACCCCAGGTCACGCAGCGACGACGGCGCGCCCCGATACCGCCCCGACTTCCCCACGGCATGTCACATTTGGCAGGCTGTCCCCCGCAACTCGGGGGATTGCGTGGGGATTGGGCAGAGAGGAACGGCGCTTTGCACACAG
Organism: Streptomyces sp. NPDC058653; assembly: GCF_042716895.1. Lineage (NCBI taxonomy): Bacteria > Bacillati > Actinomycetota > Actinomycetes > Kitasatosporales > Streptomycetaceae > Streptomyces > Streptomyces sp. NPDC058653. The sequence continues at coordinate 181,471 of NZ_JBHXRM010000012.1, forward strand.
CACAACACGACACTTCGGGGGAGCCGAGACTCGGCTCACCGGACCGCCCGGGGCCACCGTCACGGCGCCCCGCCACCGGCACCGCCGGTGACGGGCCCGCCAGGACGAGCGCCGCGGGCACCGCCGGTGAGACCTCCGGAGACCCCCGCCTGAGCTGGAGCAGCACCGAACCGCACCGGCCGCCCCCGCTGCGTCAACGCCGCGACGGCATCCTGCCCGCCGTCGCCGCCGCGCTCTCGGTGCGTGGCGAAAATCTCACGTGCACGGCGGGCAAGGCCGACCAGCCGCCCGCCCTGCACCCCCTCGTACAGGACTTCCTGGACACCCTCACCAGCGGTCAGCGGGAACGATTCACCGGCCGCTGCCCCGAGGCGATCCTGCTGTCCCGGCACCTCGCCGCCGTCGAGGGCTCCCGCTCCAAACGGGCCCAGCGCAAGCCCCTGACCCACGGCGAGGCCCGCCGCTCCCTCAAGCACGGCAAACTCACCGCACGCCGCATCCGGGAGGACGGCGACCCGCTCCACGGCAGCTACGCACCGCCCTGCCTCTCCTGCACGGCGATGCTCGCCCACTTCGGCGTACGCCCCGTCGACCCGACGCAGAACGGCTGACCACCCCGTGCCCGACCTCACCACCACCCGATTCCCCGTCGCCGTCGACGTCGCCCTGCGCGAGGCGGGCTGGCAGCCGGGCCGCTGGGACATGCGGCAGGCCGAGGAGTGGGCCGACACGCTGCGCGCCCATGTCACCCCCGCGGGGCACGAGCACGCCGTGTTCGCGGCCGTCGTGGAGATCTGGGCGGAGTTCGGCGGGCTGTCGGTGACCGGGCCCGGACCCGGGCGCCAGATCGCGCCGACGACCGTACGGTTCGACCCGCTGGCCGGCATCCACTTCGCCCGTACGCTCGGCGACCTCGGGCGCTCGCTCGACACCGAGATCAGCCCGATCGGCGAGGAGGGCGACGGGCAGGCAGTCGTCGCCGTCGACGCCACGGGACGCGTGTACTCCATCGATCACACGGGCGACTGGTTCCTGGGCCCGCACATCGACCACGCCCTGGCCGCGCTGGTCACCGGGGCACAGCCGCAACGGCTCACCTCGGACTGAGCGCCCGCCGCGCACAGCGGCGAACTACGCGGCGGCCCGGTCCGGCAGCACCGCCGACACGCGGAAACCCCCCGCGTCCGTCTCCCCCGACACGAACACCCCGCCCAGCGCGTGCACCCGCTCCCGCATCCCCACCAGCCCGTTGCCACCGCTGGGCAGCCCCGCGTCGGCGACGCCGTGCGACGGGCCGTTCTCCACCTGCATCGCGAACTCGGCCTCCCGGTGCGCCAGGCGCACCATCACCTTCGACCCCGCCGCGTGCTTGTGGACGTTCGTCAACGCCTCCTGCACCACCCGGTACGCGGTCTGCTCCACCTCCGGGGCGTACGCCCGCGACACCCCCTGCACCGCGAACTCCACCACCATCCCCGCGTCCCTCGACTGACCCACCAGCGCCTCGATGTCCCGCATCCCGGGCCCGTCCTCCGCCGCGGCGGCAGCGGCGGCGGCCGCCGCGGCACCCACCGAGGCGAGCGGCACCGTCGAACCCCCCGCGCCGCCCGGCCCGGCGCCGGTCGCCTTCCGCGCCGCCTGCTGCTCCCCGGCCCGCAGCACCCCGAGCATCTCCCGCAGCTCCGTCAGCGCCTGCCGCCCCATGTCCCCCACCAGCGCGGCGTTCTTCACGGCCTTCTGCGGATCCTTCAACGCCACCGCCTGCAACGCGGCGGCGTGCACCACCATCAGACTCACCCGGTGCGCCACCACGTCGTGCATCTCCCGGGCGATCCGGGTCCGCTCCTCGGTACGCGCCCACTCCGCCCGCTGCTCGGCCCGGTCGGCGAGCAGCGACAACTCCTGCTCCAGACTGTCGGCACGCTCCCGCAGGCTCTCCATCAGCCGGCGCCTGGCCCCCACGTAGAGACCGAGGAGTACGGGCGGCAGGGCCAGGCTCAGCGCCATGAAGACGGCTATCAGCGGTATGTACCAGCGCGTTGCGGATGAGAGGTCCGAGCCCACGACGTCCTGCCGCGTGCGTACGAAGGCGACGATGAGCGTCCCCACCAGCGACATGCCGGCCAGCGCCCCGATGATCCGCCGGGGCGCGTCGGACGCGGCGAGCGTGTAGAGCCCGACGACGGCGAGCATCACGCCCATCTCGGCGGGGGTGACGGAGACGGAGACGAGCACGACGGCCATCGGCCAGCGCCGCCGCAACAGCAGCACGGACCCGACGAGCACGCCGAAAACCACCCCGAGGGGCACGGGCAACTGGGCACTGCCCGCGAACCGGATCCCCTCGAAGGCACACTCCAGGGCGGACAACCCGGCCAGCCCCACGTCCAGCACGACACTGCGCCGCCGTCTCCACCACCAGAGCCCGCGGTCGGTCAAACCCTCGGCCTCCTCGTGTGCCCCCGTTGTGGTCATGCAGTCCAGCCTACGGGCGCCCGCCAGACATTTTCCTACGAGTGCTATCAGCAGCCGAACGGGCCTCACGCAAGGGGAACGGCCGTCGCTCACCCGATCCGGCGAACCGTCCATGCATTCGAGCCGGACGTTCTGATTTCGGATGATTATCTCCCATATGACAGCAATCACGGGCGAATACGGGGACTTCGAGTCACTCGGGGCCGGGCGGTGGCGCTGCGACGGGAGGGCCTGAGCCGTCGGCAGATCCGCGACCGGATCGGGGTCCACAACAACGACATCCTGAACCGCCTACTGGAAGGCGAACCGGCCCCGGAGTGGACGAAGCGCCCGAACGCGAAGGACGACCTGCGGGCCAAGGCCCGGGAGCTACGCCTCAAGGGCCTCACATACGACCAGATCCAGCTGCGGCTGGGCTGTTCGAAGAGTTCGATCTCGTTATGGGTTCGGGATCTCCCCAAGCCGCCGGGGCGCACCCGCGTGGAAGCCTCGGCGATCGCGCGGCGGGGCTGGGAGGCGACGCTCCGGCGACGCGAAGAAGAGCGCCGACAGACGAGACGCACGGCCGCCGAGAGCGTCGGCCCTCTGTCAGACCGTGAGCTGTTCCTGGTGGGAGTCGGCCTGTACTGGGCCGAGGGAGCCAAGTCGAAGCCGCACAGGCCCCAGGAACGTCTCTCCTTCATCAACAGCGACCCAGACATGATCAGGGTCTTCCTCAGATGGCTGGACCTCCTGAATGTGGACGGGGAGCGGTTGCGGTACCACGTACACATCCATGAGACCGCCGACGTGGCAGGCGCCGAGCGCTTCTGGGCGGAGGTCGCGGGCGTCGCCCCGTCCCGTCTCGGCAAGACCACCATCAAGAGGCACAACCCGAAGACGAACCGCGAGAACATCGGCGAGGGCTACCACGGTTGCCTCAACGTTCGCGTACTCCAGGGTGGGGATCTTTACCGTCGCGTCGAGGGGTGGTGGTGCGGCATAGTAGGGGCTGCGCTTTCGTCCGACCTGAAATAACGGACGTAAGCCGCAAACGATCCCGGATCGTCTAAGGGCAGGACAAATGGTTTTGGTCCATTGAATGAGGGTTCGAATCCTTCTCCGGGAGCCGCGTGGTTCGGGTCCTGACCTCTTCGGTCGGGACCCGCCTTCGTTTCCGTCCCGAAACCCCCCGGTATCCTGCGGATGTCCGTCACGCCAAGCATCCGAAGCCGAAGGGCATTCCCGTGAGCGCCAACCGCCCGGCCGCCGTCGTCGTCCTCGCAGCGGGTGAGGGCACCCGCATGAAGTCGAAGACCCCCAAGGTTCTGCACGAGATCTGCGGGCGCACGCTCGTCGGTCATGTCGTCTCCGCCGCGCGGGAGCTGGAGCCCGAGCAGCTCGTCGTCGTGGTCGGGCACGCGCGGGAGCTGGTCGAGGGGCATCTGGCCGGTACCTACGAGGGTGTGCGGGCCGCCTTCCAGGCCGAGCAGAACGGCACCGGGCATGCCGTCCGGATGGCCCTGGAGGAGCTGGGGCAGGCCCCCGACGGGACCGTCGTCGTCGTGTGCGGCGACACCCCGCTGCTCTCCGGTCCGACGCTCGCCGCCCTGGCCGAGCGGCACGAGAGCGACGGCAACGCGGTCACCGTGCTGACGGCCGAGGTGCCGGACGCGACCGGGTACGGGCGCATCGTGCGGGACGGGGCGAGCGGCGCGGTCACCGGGATCGTGGAGCACAAGGACGCGACCGACGCGCAGCGCGCGGTGCGGGAGATCAACTCCGGAGTGTTCGCCTTCGACGGGCAGTTGCTCGCGGACGCGCTCGGCAAGGTCCGCCGGGACAACAGCCAGGGCGAGGAGTACCTGACCGATGCCCTCTCCATCCTGCGCGAGGCGGGGCACCGCGTCGGCGCCTCGGTCGCGGAGGACCACCGCGAGATCCTGGGCATCAACAACCGCGTACAGCTGGCCGAGGCGCGCCGGCTGCTGAACGAGCGGCTGCTGGAGCGGGCGATGACGGCCGGTGTGACCGTGGTGGACCCGGGTTCGGTGCTGATCGATGTGACCGTGACGTACGAGCCGGACTCGATCGTGCACCCGGCGACGCAGTTGCTGGGCTCGACGCATCTGTCGGAGGGCGCCGAGGTGGGCCCCAACTCCCGGCTGACGGACACGATGGTGGGCGCGGGCGCACGGGTGGACAACACGGTGGCCGTGGACGCGGAGGTGGGCGAGGGGGCCTCGGTGGGCCCGTTCGCGTACCTGCGTCCCGGTACGCGGCTCGGTGTGAAGTCGAAGGCCGGGACGTTCGTGGAGATGAAGAAGGCGACGATCGGCGACGGTTCGAAGGTGCCGCACCTGAGTTACGTGGGTGACGCGACGATCGGTGAGCAGACGAACATCGGCGCGGCGAGCGTGTTCGTGAACTACGACGGCGAGTCGAAGCACCACACGACGATCGGCTCACACTGCAAGACAGGTTCAGACAACATGTTTGTGGCGCCTGTCACTGTCGGGGACGGTGCCTACACCGCCGCGGGGTCGGTCATCACGAAGGACGTGCCGTCGGGTTCGCTGGCCGTCGCGCGGGGCCAGCAGCGGAATATCGAGGGTTGGGTGGCTCGTAAGCGGCCGGGCAGCGCCGCCGCGCAGGCCGCCGCCGCTGCCGCCGAGGAGCTCGCGCTCGAAAGCTGACCGGAAACAGGCGCTCCGTTCAGCGCGTACCGTGATAGATGCTCACGTTCGGCTGGCTCGCAGGGACGCGCGGGTGCAGCAGCAATCAACACGTCTGAGGAGACTGTGCTGTGACCGGGATCAAGACGACCGGCGAGAAGAAGCTGATGCTGTTCTCCGGCCGCGCCCACCCCGAGCTGGCCGAGGCGGTCGCCCACACTCTGGGCGTCGGGATTGTGCCGACGAAGGCTTTCGATTTCGCCAACGGTGAGATCTACGTGCGCTACCAGGAGTCGGCGCGGGGTGCGGACTGTTTTCTGATCCAGAGCCACACCGCTCCGATCAATAAGTGGATCATGGAACAGCTGATCATGATCGATGCTCTGAAGCGGGCCTCCGCCCGGAGCATCACGGTGATCGTTCCCTTCTACGGATACGCCCGGCAGGACAAGAAGCACCGTGGGCGTGAGCCCATCTCGGCCCGGCTGATCGCGGATCTGATGAAGACGGCCGGCGCGGACCGCATCCTGACCGTGGATCTGCACACGGACCAGATCCAGGGCTTCTTCGACGGCCCGGTGGACCATCTGTTCGCCCTGCCGATCCTGGCGGACTACGTGGCGACGAAGGTCGACCGTACGAAGCTGACGGTGGTCTCGCCGGACGCCGGCCGGGTACGGGTGGCGGACCGCTGGTGCGACCGGCTGGACGCGCCGCTGGCGATCGTGCACAAGCGCCGTGACAAGGATGTCGCCAACGAGGTGACGGTCCATGAGGTCGTGGGCAATGTCGAGGGCCGGGTCTGTGTCCTGGTGGACGACATGATCGACACGGGCGGCACGATCTGCGCCGCCGCGGACGCCCTGTTCGCGCACGGCGCGGAGGATGTCATCGTGACGGCCACGCACGGTGTGCTGTCGGGCCCGGCGGGCGACCGGCTGAAGAACTCGCAGGTGAGCGAGTTCATCTTCACGGACACGCTGCCCGATCCGAGCAATCTGGAGATGGACAAGATCACGGTCCTGTCGATCGCGCCGACCATCGCGCGCGCGGTGCGTGAGGTCTTCGAGGACGGCTCGGTGACCAGCCTCTTCGACGAGCAGGCGTAGTGCCGGGGCGTCCCCCGCCGGGACGCCCGTCGGCGTGACGCAGAAGATCGATTTCTGGGGCGGCCTCCCCGCCGGGTAGACTCGACGAGTTGCTCGGCGAGGGAGGCCGCTTTCATTCGCGGCTCTCCGTTATCGACGCGCTCTTCGTAGCAGGCCTGTCGTGGCCGGGTGACCACCAGTTCCGTCGTCACCGCTGATTCATCTACGAGGAGTGCAACCATGGCTGAGATCAAGATCGCCGCCGAGGTCCGGTCCGAGTTCGGCAAGGGCGCCGCCCGCCGTACCCGTCGTGAGAACAAGGTTCCCGCGGTCGTCTACGGCCACGGCGCCAACCCCGTCCACATCTCGCTGCCGGGTCACGAGCTGATGATGGCCCTGAAGACCGCCAACGCCCTGCTGAGCGTCGACATCGAGGGCCGCAAGGAGCTCGTCATCCCCAAGGCCGTCCAGCGTGACGCGCTCAAGGGCTTCATCAAGCACGTCGACCTGCTCGCGGTGAAGCTGGGCGAGAAGGTCTCGGTCGAGGTCGCGGTGCACACCGAGGGCGAGCTGGCCCCGGGCCCGTTCCTCCTGGAGAACGTGCTGAGCACCCTGACCGTCGAGGCCGAGGCCACGCACATCCCCGAGTCCGTCACGGTCTCCGTCGCGGGCCTGGAGGCCGGTGCCTCCATCCTGGCGAAGGACGTCCCGCTGCCCGACGGCACGACGCTGGTGACCGACGAGGACGCGGTCGTCATCCAGGTCCTGGCCGCGCAGGCGGAGGAGCCGTCGGCCGAGGACAGCGCCGACGAGGCCGCCGCCGAGGCCTGAGCCCTCGCCCGGTCCTGAGTACGGGCCCGGCGACGGGTCCTGAGAATCGCTTTGCCCGACGGGGTGGCGGGCCTGTGCCCGCCACCCCGTTCTTCTTCGTCCTCAAGGAGACGCAGCGCAGATGACGACCGATGCGACCGCCCCGTGGCTGATCGTGGGCCTGGGCAATCCGGGCCCGGGTTACGCGGCCAACCGCCACAACGTCGGTTTCATGGTGGCCGATCTCCTCGCGGGCCGGATGGGGGGCTCGTTCAAGCGGGCCCAGAAGGCCCAGGCACAGGTCCTGGAGGGCCGGGTGGGGCCGATGGGGCCCGGGAGCCGGCGGGTGGTGCTGGCGAAGCCGCTGTCGTTCATGAATCTGTCCGGTGGCCCCGTCGCCGGACTGCGGGACTTCTACAAGGTGCCGACGGCCAACATCGTGGCGGTCCACGACGAGTTGGACATCGACTACGGCACGCTGCGGCTGAAGCTGGGCGGCGGGGACAACGGCCACAACGGTCTGAAGTCGATGACGAAGGCGATGGGTCCGGAGTACCACCGGGTCCGGTTCGGGATCGGCCGGCCGCCGGGGCGGATGCAGGTGGCGGACTTCGTGCTGAAGGACTTCTCCTCGGTGGAGCGCAAGGAGCTGGACTATCTGGTGGACCGCGCGGCCGACGCGGTGGAGTCGCTGGTGACGGAGGGGCTGGAGCGGGCGCAGAGCTCGTACAACTCCTGAGCCGTACAACTCCCGACACAGGCGCACATACTCCGCCCGTTCCATGTCCACTCGACAACCATTTGTCTGCCACAAGTTGACCGACCGCGTCCGGATGGCCAAGGATCGCGGTCCATGAAGCGGAGCTCGTCGCAACTGGCCGTGTCGGTGGGCCGTCGTGCCGCGATGGCGTTCGTCGCCGCGCTGCTGCTCGTCGCGGGCGTCTGGACGTCCTGGGGTACGGCGCAGCATGTGCTGCTCTCCAAGGGGCGTGAGCACGGGACGCTGGCCGTGAGCCGGTGCGGCGAGTCGACCTGCACGGGGACGTACGACCCCGAGGGGCCCCCGGGTCCGCGCGCCGACGCGCCCATCGAGCGGTCGGTCGCGGTGAAGAAGGGCCAGGAGTACGAGGTGGTGAGGAAGCCCGGCAGCGAGGAGCTGGTCCGGGCGGGCACGTCCGGCGGGCTGCTGGCGTGGGTGCCGCTCGGCGGCGCGCTGCTGCTGGCGGCGCCGGTGGTCGGGGGCGGGCTGCGGCTGACGCGTACGGCGTGGGGTACGGCGATCGCGGGTGCGGTGCTGCTGGGTGCGGCGTTCTTCGCGCTCTGAGGCGCCCCGCCCTCGCGCTCACCCCCGCCGGGTGAACGTACGAGCGCCGGACAGGTCCCGGGGACC
>NZ_JBHXRM010000013.1:0-38642 GCF_042716895.1 Streptomyces sp. NPDC058653
GACCACGCTCGTGTGCCGCTCAGGTCATACCCATGCCAGGGATCCTAGAGGACGCCAGGCCCGTGGCGAGACCGGTCACACCCGACGTGTTGATGCCGGTGGCACCCTCGACGGTGCCCACGACGCAGCCGACCGCGCTGGAGACGGGGACGATGGAGTCCACCGTGCCCGTGACGGTGCCGACGAGGCCGCCGACGAGCCCACCCGACACGTTGTCGAGGTCGCTGTCGGAGATTTCCTGGGTCTCAACCTGGGGGGAGCGGTTCATGATGTGAGATTCCCTTCGCATGGCTATTCACAATGGCCACGACCGGCCCGCCGTACTGGCGCACCGGCCGTCGCAGCGGTCGTCGTGGCGACTCCTTCGGATTTCCGTGTATCCAGAATCGGAAATCCGCCGAATGGCGCCGGGGTGACTCCCGCAGTGCGAAGGATCAAAGCACGGGGGCCAGTCGGGTAGCCACTCGAACGCCCAACGATCAGGCCTGACCAGGGCGTTGGAGCCCCTCGAAGTGCCCGGCCGTCCATCGCTTGCTGGCAGCTTCTTCACGTGGTTTCACACAGTGAAGTGGACATTCCCGCACCAAGGCCGTACGTGTATACCGTCAGAGGTACGGACCTGGCGGTCAACCGTGTCCGCCTGCGTATTCGATGTGCAGATTCATCGAAGGAGACGGCCGGAGCGGGGGTCGCCGGAAGGCCGCCGCAGGCCGGGCGGATTGCTTGATCACGGTATTTCCGGGGAAACGGCGCGGCTTCCAGGAGAAGGCAACATAGGCGCATAACGGCGTTGCGCCGGACGCGGGGGAAATGGCCGCCTTCCGGCCGGTCACCGTACGGTTCGACACGATCGGCCCCGTTCGTCCTCGGGTGCGATCAGTTGCCCGATGCGTCGCTCATGTCGCCCCGCGGGGGCAGGATCGCGAGAGCCGGTTGACCCGCGCGCGCAGCCGCTGCGTCAGCGGCTTCTCCGTGATGTCGGGCATCAGCCGGCGAATCCGAGAAAAGCGGAGGCTCTCATTCTCCTTCGGGTGAGCCGGCACCACCGGCGTCCATTTGCCGCCGATCACCTCCGCGGTGACCTCGACCGCACAGCGGTAATCACGCTCTGGCATCGACCCCTCCGCCCCTTTGGCCGTACACCCCGCGACACCGGTCGTACGCACCGAAAAGTGGGTACCCCCGACCCGGAAAGATCTGTGTATTCTCGCTGCTGGAGGTGGGGACCCATGATCCTCGAATACATTCGCTACCGAATTCCGGAGAACGGCACCGAGGAATTCGAAGCGGCCTACGCCCGTGCGGCAGGCCCCCTGGGCCGGTCGCCCTTCTGCCACGACTTCGAGCTCTCCCGCTGCGTCGAGGAGCCCGACCACTACATCCTGCGCATCCACTGGGAGTCCGTCGAGAAGCATCTCCAGGACTTCAGATCCAGTGAGGAATTCCGTGCCTTCTTCGCGGAGATCCGCCCCTACGTCGACGCCATCGAGGAGATGCGCCACTACTCCCTCACGGATGTCGTCGGCATCGGCGCCGGCACACCGCAACCGCCGACCCTTTACGAGTGGGCCGGCGGCAACGAGGCCTTCGAGCGTCTTTTCGGCCGCTTCTACGAAAAGGTCCGCGCGGACGAGTTGCTGTCACCGCTGTTCGCCGGGATGAGCGAGAACCACCCCCACCATGTCGCGCTCTGGATCGGCGAGGTGTTCGGCGGTCCCGCCGAATACACGGCCCACCACGGCGGTTACGAGAACATGCTCGCCCACCACATCGACCGGGCCATCAGCCCCGCGCAGCGCCGGCGCTGGGTGGACCTCCTCGTCGACGCGGCGGACGAGACCGGCCTCCCCGCCGACCCGGACTTCCGCGCGGCGTTCATGAGCTACATCGAGTGGGGCACCCGCGTCGCCATGGAGAACTCCCAGCCGGACGCGAGCCCGGTGCGCAGCGCCCCGGTGCCGCGCTGGGGCTGGGGAGTGGCGCCTCCCTACCAGCCGTGACCCGGCGGCCGGGGTCCCGTCACCCCGTCACCCCGGCCCGCGCTTCGGCCCGCGCCTCCCGACGCTTCGGCTCCGGCGCGCCAACCGCCGCGCGGTAGCCTGCCGATGAGCCGGTCCGGCCGGAGGGACCGAGGTGCGCGAGGAGGATCGTGGAACGGTGCCACGAGAGGGGGCGGCGGCCGCGATGACCGCCCCCGGCCCCACCCTCGACACCGTCACCGGCGCACGGCGGACGCTCACCGTTCTCGTCCCGGTCCGGCTGCACAAGGACCCCGCCGCCGACTCCGGCTGGTCCCAGGGGCCCTACCCGTTCGAACTCGGCAGCCGCCGCACCGACACCGCCACCCGGTCCCGCTACTTCGCCCCTGCCGCCGCCCGCGTCCTCTACGGGACACCGGACCGCCCCTGCCGCTGGCACCGCCCCCTCTCCGTCAGCCACGGCACCCTGCACCTCGCCGGGATGGAGATCCTGCGCACCGCCACCGCGCGCGACTCCCGGCACGCCCTCGCCGTCCTGCACCTCGGCCTCGACGGACCGCTGCTCCCGGTCCTGCGGGCCATCGGCCACCGCCTCACCGCCGGCCCCGAACCGCTCAGCGGCCCCCTGGACCCCGTGGCGCTCCTCGACGGGATCGCCGACGTACGCGACGGGACCGGCACTTTCGCGCTCGCCCGCCCGTACACCGTCGCGTTCCTGACGCCCGAGGCCCACGACACACCGGCGCTGCGCCCGGACCCCGAAGCGCCGCTGCCGCCCACGGCCGACCGCTGGCTCTGGCAGCTCGCCTCCCGCTCCGCCCCCGGGGACTTCCCCGTGGCCCCCGAGAGCGCCCCGCACCACGACGCCTCCACCGTCCGCATATCCGCCGACTGGAGCGCGCTCGTGCTGCGGCACGGTGCCGCCTTCCTCGGCCACCGGACCGATACCGGCGACGGCGACTTCTACGACTTCGCCGCCCTGCACGCCCGCACCGTCTACCTCGACGCGCTGCTCCTCGGCTCGCTCCAGCGCGATCACATCGACGAGCTGACCGAAGAGCTCTCCGAGGTCTTCGACTCCGAACGGCTCACCCGCCGGGTCACCGCCCTGGAGAAGAACATCGCGCGCTTCCGCAGTACCTACTGGCGCCAGCACCTCACCGCCCACGGTCCCGCCAACGGGCTGCTGCTCGCCTTCCAGCACCAGCACCGTCTCCCCGAGCGCTTCACCGAGATCCTCGCCGAGGCCGCCGACTACAGCCGGCTGGTGCAGACCCTGGAGAGCCAGCAGATCAGCGGGGCGCTGGGGGTGCTCACCGTCCTCGGCCTGCCGCTCGGCACCGCGCTCGGGGTGCTCCAGGTGCTCGGCGACGAATCGGTGTCCCATCTCCTCGTCGCCCTCGGCCTGTCGGTCGCCGCGACGGCCGCCGCCCTGACCACGCGCTACGGCCGTCTGGTCCTCTCCTCCCTGCGCGGCTCGTCCCTGCGCGGCGGCCCTACCACCCGCGACCGGTCCTAGGCCCTGTCCCGACCGCCGGACGGGCCCTGGGCGAAGCGCCGCGCCACCGCCCGGAACGACTCCTTCCGCTCCCATTCGCCGTCGACCGCCTTCAGCAGGCCGAAGCTCGCCATGTCCAGGTCGCGCGCCGGGTCGGGGGAGTACGGCTTCGACGCGGCCAACTCGTAGACGTACGCGCCGTGGACACCGTGCGCCTCGTAGAGGCCGAGCAGATCCGTCAGGTAGTCGGCCTGCTCCTGTTCCGCGCGGACATGGGGGCCGTTGAGCACCGGGGGATCCGCCGTCCAGTCGATGATGTCGTAGCCGGACGGGCCCGCCGCCGCCGCGCCCTCGAAGGTGCAGCAGCCGAACTCCGTGATCAGCAGCGGCTTCCCGTGGTCCAGGTGCGCGCGCAGACCGTCCGCGTAGTGCTCCGTGTTGTACGCCATCCGGTAGTAGTTCTGGCCCACGAAGTCGAAGCCCGACCAGTCCACCCGCTCCCACAGCGCCCCGCCGTACGTCAGCCGACCGCCGAACCGGCCCCGGGCCACCTCCACCGCGCGGGCGAGCGCCACGTCGAGCCTCTCGCTGAACTCCGCCATACGCGGCCACCACTCCGGGGCCGCCAGCTTGGCCACCCGGTCGCCGTAGGTGTCACCGGGGATGAAGCCCGCCCCGAACACCGTCAGTTCGCAGCCGACGTTGAGGTCGACCGCCCCGTGACGCCGCCGCAGTTCCTCCGCCGCGTCGGCGGCCGCCGCCAGATGCGCCAGCGTCGCCTCCGTGTCGCCCTCGATGAGCCGGGGCTGCAACCAGACATGCAGGCCCGCCTCGGCGGCGATGCCCCCGTACCGGGCGAGCCGTTCGACGTCCGTGCCGAACACCGTCACCGAGTTCGCGTGCAACTCGTCCCGGACGAGCGCCATATGGCGTCGTACGACCTCGTCGGACCAGGGCGCGGACGCCGAGCCACCGCCCGAATAGTCAGTCCCCGCGTCGTAGTTGACGCCCTTCCAGACCAATGGCGTGCCACGCTCGGTGAGTTCGTCTCGCATGAGGTGACCATAGAGCCACGGCACGCGCACACACGAGCGATCGAAGGCCCAGGAAATCGTCCGGATCCGCGCCGATCCCTGCCCACCGGCGGGACCGGCGGGCTAGGGTCATGACCTGACCTGCACGCCCGTTCCCCTGAGGAGGGTGAAGATGCCCCCGCCGGAGGAGTCGGCCGGCCTCCCGCTTCTCGAACGCGAGCCGGAGATCGCCGCCGCCGCGCACGCCGTCGAGGGGCTTTTCGGAGACACTCCCTCCGGCGGACTGCTCGTCTACCGGGGCGCGGCGGGACTCGGCAAGACCGCGCTGCTCGCCGAGGTCCGGCGGATGGCGGCCGGGCGCTGCACGGTCTGGTCGGCGCGCGGCGGCGAGACCGTGACCTCCGTGCCGTTCCACGTCGTACGGCAGCTGCTGCAACCCGCCCTGACCGAGCGCGGGCCCGAGGACGTACGGGACCTGCTCGGGGACGGGTACGACATCGTCGGCCCCGCCCTCGGAGTCGCGCCACCGGGCGACCGGCCCGCCGACCCGCAGGGTGTCAGGGACGGCCTGGAGACCCTGTTCCGCAGGCTCGCCGACACCCTGCCCCCGCTCGTCGTGATCGTCGACGACGCGCACTGGTCCGACCTGGAGTCCCTCGCCTGGCTCGCGTCCTTCACCCGGCGTACGGGCGGCCCGCCGATCCTGGTCGTCGTCGCGTACCGCAGCGAGGACGCGATCGGCGAATGCGCCCACCTCCTGCGGGCCCTCGGCGAGAGCGCCAGACTGCTCGTCACCCTGAAGGCGCTCACCTCCGAGGCCACCGCCAAGCTCGCCCGCGCCACCCTCGGCGAGCACGCCGATGACCCGTTCTGCCGCGAGGTGTGGGAGGTCACCGGCGGCAACGCCTACGAGACCGTCGAACTGCTCGCCAAGGCCCGGGACCAGGCCCTCGACCCCGTCGGCGGATCCGCCGCCGCCCTCAGCGCGCTGGGCGCCGCGACCCGCGGCACCGGCCTCGTCGCCAGGCTGGAGGAGCTGGGCACCAGCACGACCCGCTTCGCCTGGGCCGCGGCGATCCTCGGCACCGACATCTCCCTCGAACTCGTCGTCTCCCTGGCCGGGATGGGCCCGGCGGACGCGGCCGACTGCGCCGAGCGGCTCCGGCTCGCCCGCATCCTCGTCGGCAACGACCCGCTGGAGTTCGTCCACCCCCTCATCGCCACCGCCGTCTACCGCGCCATCCCCTCGGCCACCCGGACCGCCTTCCACGGCCGCGCCGCCTGGCTCGTCACCCGCAAGGGCCTCGGCGCCGCCCTCGCCGCCCGTCACCTCCTCGAAGTCCACCCCGACAACGACGCGGAACTGGTCGAGCAGTTACGCGAGGCCGCCGCCGAACATCTCGCGGTCGGCGCCCCCGACGCCGCCCGCCGCTGCCTCGAACGCGCCCTGGTCGAACCGCCGTTGCCCCGCGTACGGGCCGAGGTCCTCTACGAACTGGGCTGCGCCACCTTGTTGGCGTCACCGGCCACCACCGTCAGACATCTCCGCGACGCGATCGACACCCAACTCCTCGACGACTCCCTGCGCGTCGACGCCGTCTTCCGGCTCTCACAGGCCCTCACGCACAACGACCAGACCCGCGAGGCCGCCCAGGTCGCCGCCGCCGAGGCGGCCCGCACCCCCTCCGGCCCCGCCCAGATGCGCCTGAAGGCCGCGCACTTCCTGTGGGAGGGCGTCCAGGAGACCGAGGACGACGGCCGCGGACGTTCCCGCCGTCTCGCCGAGACCGCCGCCGCGCTCCCGGGACGCGACAACACCGAGCGCGTCCTGCTCATGCTGCGCGCCTTCGACGCCACCGCGCGCGGCGAGAACGCCGAGGAGATCGTCCAGATCGCCGAACGCGCGCTGCTCGACGGCGCGCTCGCCCCCGGCACCGGCTGGACCGGCATGGCCTGGGGCTTCGAACCACCCGCCCTGCTCGCACTCTCCCTCGCCTTCGCCGACCAGCTCGACCGCGCCGAGACCCTCTTCGACGAGGGCATGCGCGCCTTCGAGATCTCCGGCTGGAGCGGCGGCCATCTCGCGTTCGCCCACACACTCGTCGGCTACGCCCACCGCAGACGTGGCCGCCTCGCCGACGCGGAGTCGTATCTCCGCGAGAGCCTGCGCCTCGCTGACCGGGTGGGCGACCGCCTGCCGATGCACTGGAACGGCATCTGCATGCTCGTCGACACCCTGCTCGCCCGGGGCCATGTCGAAGAGGCGCGCGAGGCCGCCGAGCGCTACGGCTTCGGACCGCCGTACGCCTCGTCCATCGCCATCCCCGACGCGCGGTCCGTACGGGGCAGGCTGCTGCTCGCCCTCGGCCGTACGGAGGAGGCGATCACCGAACTGGAGGGGACGGGGCGGGCGTTGACGGCCCGGGGCCGGCACAACGGGGTGATGGGCACCTGGGCGATCGACCTCGCGCGGGCACTGGCCAATGTGAACCCGGGCCGCGCGGCCGAACTCGCCGCGTACTCCCGCGACCGGGCGGAGCGGTTCGGTACGCACACCGCCATAGGAGTGGCCCTGTGCTGCTCGGCGGCCCTGACCGAGGGACCGGCCGCTGTCGAACTGCTGGGGGAGGCCGTCACCCATCTCGAAGCGTCACCGTGCAAGTACGAGCTGGCGGTCGCGCGTGTCGAGTACGGCATCGCCGCGAAGTCCGCCCCCGACCTCGGCCGGGGCCGCGTACTGGCGGAGTGGTGCGGCGCCGACGGGCTGGCGCGGCAGGCCCGGGACGCGCTCGACGGCATGGGGTCCGAGGGCGCCGGCGCCGGTCACCGCCAGGACTGAGGGCCGCCGCCGCGCCACTCGACGGTGCCGGCGTCGGTCATCGTCGCCGGGTCGATGCCCGCCCGGCGCAGCAGCTCCGCCACATCGGCGGGCCGCCGTGCGCGACCGGCGTCGCGTCCGTCCACCCGGACTCGCCGGCCGCCACCGCTCGGGGGCCGGACCACGGCCACCACACGTCGCTCCATCCCCCTACTCTGCGTGCTCCGGGTGCCCGCCGCATCCGGACGATGCCGATTCCGCACCAGGCCGAGTCCGAACCGTGCTGTGACGGGCGTTCACGGCAGCGTTCCCTCCCGGCGCCTGCGTCGCCGTGCGGCCCGCCACGAGACGAGCAGGGCCAGGGCGGCGAGACACGCGATGGTGATGAACACCTTCGGCCAGAGACGGCCGAACACTCCGGTGCCCTGGCCGGTCGGCTCGGGCCCCGTCCCCGCCGTCGGGATGCCCGCGTCCGTCGCGCGCGCACCTCCCTCCGGCTCCGGCACCGACGCCCGCCCGGCCCGTACGACCGGGCCCTGCTTCTCCTCCTCGGACGCCTGACGCGGCGGGCTCGGCGGCACGGGCGCCACCAGCGACCCCACGGGAGTGACCGCGGGCGCCGCCGCGAAGCCCCAGTCCAGCAGGGTCCTGGCCTCCTCGTACACCGCGTTCGGTGCCCCCGACTGCGGATTCATCACGGTCACCAGCAGCGTACGGTCGCCCCGCCGTGCCGCCGCGACGAGCGTGTTCCCCGCGTGCGTGGTGTAGCCGTTCTTGACGCCGATCAGGCCCCGGTAGCGGTCCACCTCGTCGGTGCCCGTCAGCAGCCTGTTGGTGTTCCTGATGCCGAACGTCGACCGGCCGGCGCCGGGGAACTGGGCGTCGACGGTCGCGCAGTGCTCCGCGAAGGCCGGCAGCCTCAGCCCGGCGCGGCCGAACACCGCGAGGTCGTACGCCGACGACACCTGGCCCGGCGCGTCGTAGCCGTCGGGCGAGACCACCCGGGTGTCGTGCGCGCCCAACGCCCGCGCCTTGGCCTGCATCTGGGTGATCGTCGAGTCCCAGCCGCCGTTCATCCCGGCGAGGACCCGCACCGCGTCGTTGCCCGAGCTGAGGAAGACACCGCGCCAGAGGTCGGCCACGTCGTACGTCCGGCCGGGGGCGACGCCCACCAGGCTGCTGCCCGCGCCGACCCCGGCCAGGTCGGCCTCGGTCACGCTGTGCCGGGCGTCGCCGGGGATACGGGGCAGCACGGTCACGGCGAACAGGGTCTTGAGGGTGCTGGCCGGGGGCAGTGCGCGGTGCGCGTCGTGGGCCGCGAGGACGGCGCCCGAGCCCGCGTCGGCGACCACCCAGGAGAGGGCGGAGACGTCCTTGGGCGGCGCGGGCGCGCCGGGCGCCGCGCGTACATGGGTGCCGGGCCGGTACAAGAGCGCGGCATCCGCCGGCCGCGAGACCTCCCCGCCGGGCCCGGCCCGTGAGCCCGCCGCGACGGCGGCGGTGGTGGGGGCCGCCGGGTCGGCGGCCTTCCCGGTGGCCGCCAGGGCGGTCACCGGGGTGGCCGTCGGGGTGGTGGTCGCCCTGGCCGAGGCCGCTGCGGGGACGAGGGTGAGAAGTCCGGTCAGCCCGGTGGTCAGGGCCACCGTGCCGACGAACGCGGGGCGCAGGATCGATCTGATGATCATTCAGCCACCGTAGGAACGGACCACGGGACCCGCACGGCTGTGTGAGCCGACCGGAGGTATCCCCGTCCGGCCGCCGCTCCCCGTCCTTCTCCGCCCCTCCGGGGGAAGCGGCCGGGTCGTCGTTGGTCACTGTTCCCGGGCGAGCGGGATGCCGTGGGCGCGCAGGATCGTGAGGGCGCGGACCGTGGCGTATCCACGCCACTCCAGTGCCGCGGCGGCGGAGTGGGCCGCCCAGTCGATGCTCCAGCCGCCGTCCTCGCGCTGGTCCGCCGCGAGCCGGTCGAGCTCCCCCTCGACCGCCGACGGGTCCAGCAGCGCCCGCAGCGGCCGGCCGGGGCGGGGCGAGAAGTCGAGCAGGCGCAGCGCCTCGCCCTCGCCACCGCCCGCGACCGGGAGGGGGCTGCCGTCCTTCGGCAGGAAGCCGGCGAGTCTGGCCAGCTCGACGGGGGCCCACTCGTGGCTGCCGTGGACGGTGTCGAGGAAGTCCAGGACGAAGCGGAACTCGATGACGTGCGGCGGGCGGTCGAGTTCGAGGATCCGCTCGCGGCAGAAGGCGGTGGCCCGCGCGAGCCAGGGGTGGTCACGTACGGCGGGGTCGTGCCGGCCCACGCGGTGCGCGGCGGCGGCCAGTTCCGACGTCATATGGAGCGAGGAGACGTCCGGGTCGGCCTCGGCCCAGAACGGGGCCGAGCCGACCGCCTCCGCTCCCGTCATCGGCAGGGCGAACGGCAGACCGCCGTCGGGGCGGGTGATCGACCCCAGCCAGTCGCACAGCTGGGTCGTGCGGGAGAAGACGGCCGGGGCGCACTCCTCGAACACCTCGAAGGCGAGGAGGGCGCCGACCGGCTGGCTGAGGGCGGACCGCAGGTCGGGCTCCAGCCCCCAGCCGTAGCCGCCGTCCCCGTTCCGGTAGGCGTCCAGCGCGGTGACGACGGCGGCCGGGGTACCGCTGTCACGCAGCAGCTCGAAGCGGCGCCGGTCCAGCAGCCGCGCGTGGGTGGTCATGAAGGCGGAGGCGCTCGTGAGGTTCGGGGCGTGGGTGAAGTGCATGGGGCGAGTCTGCGTGGTGCGGCCACCGCCGGCGCTGAACGAAACGGGCACCGGGGGCACGGTTGCGGCGGCCGGCGGCCACCCGCCGCCCCGGCACCCACCGCTCTGACACCCGGCGCTCCGGACGTACACGGCCGCGTCGTTCGAACTGATGTCGTCACTGTACGCGCCGGTATCACGTCTCTCCGTGCAAAGTTCGCGAGTCTATGCCCGCCGGACCCGCCCGCGCACAGGGTTCATGAATATGCCGTTGAGGTGTTTCGCCCGGACTAAGCTCTCGCGGAGCGCGCCGAGTTGATACGGAATCAGGCGCTTGTTCCCATGTGCCGCAATAGTTTCGAATAGCCGACCCCTGAATCGACCGCCAGAGGCCTTACATGGTTCGTGTTGAAGCACCCATGAATGATCAAGTGCCATCCACCGTTCGCGCGCTTCTGCTCTCCGCGGCCCTGATGGCGACGGCGACCGCCGTCGTCGTGGTCTTCGTCGCCGACGCCGCCCGTATACCGGTCGCGGCGTACGGCGCGGTCGCCACCGTCCTCGTCAGCTGGGGCGCGCGGGAGATCAGCCGCCGGGGAGAGGCGACGCGCGCCCTGCACACGCGGTACGGGCAGCATGTCGCCTTCCTGGAACGGCGCATCGCCGAGCACGACAGCCAGAGCGTGCGTCTCGGCAAGGAACTGATGCCGCTCGCGATCTACCAGCTCCGCCGGGGGAACTCGCCCCAGGAGGTCATGAACGTCATCGTCGACGGCGACGAGCGCTACCGCGAACTCCCCGAGTCCCAGCGCGTGTTGCTCCGCGCGATCCTCGACATCGTCGACGACGAGGAAGCCATGCGCGAGTCCGCGCAGCGCTCCTTCGTCAACATCGCCCGCCGCGTCCAGTCCCTCGTGCACCAACAGGCCAGCGAACTCCGCGAGATGGAGGAGCACCACGGCCGGGACCCCGAGGTCTTCGACGACCTGCTGCGCATCGACCACGGCACCGCCCTCATCGGCCGGCTCGCCGACAGTGTCGCCGTCCTCGGCAAGGCCCGCCCCGGACGCCAATGGCCAAGGCCCGTACCGCTGTTCAGCGTGCTGCGCGGTGCCATGTCCCGCATCCTGGAGTACCAGCGGGTCGATCTGCACTCGATCGCCAAGGTCGCCATCATCGGCACGGCGGTCGAACCGCTGATCCACGCCTGCGCCGAACTCCTCGACAACGCCACCCGCTACTCGCCCCCGCAGACACGTGTCCATGTGACCGCCGTCGAGGTGCAGACCGGCATCGCCATCGAGATCGAGGACGGCGGCGTCAGTCTCAGCGAGGAGGCCCGCACACGGGCCGAGCGGATGCTCGCGCAGGCACAGGCCGGTATCGACCTCAACGACCTCGGCGAGACCCCGCGCCTCGGCATGGCGGTCGTCGGCCGCCTCTGCCAGATGTACAACCTCCAGGTCTCGCTGCGGCAGTCCGCGTACGGAGGCGTCCGCGCCGTCCTCGTCGTACCGCGCGACGTGGTCACCACCGGGCCCGCGCCCGGTATCGCCCATGGCATCGGCGCCACCGCGTTGGGCATCGGCGGCACCGAGCTGCCCCAGATGCGCCCCCCGCGCCCGGCTGCCACGAGCGGTGCACCGAACCGGCCGGCCCCGGCCGGTGACCGTACCTCCGGTCAGGCGCCCGCCACCGCACCCGCACCCGTTCCCGCGCCGCGCCCGGCCACCGGCCCGGTACGGTCGGTGCCCGCCCGGGCGGCCATGGAGGACGACGTCCCCGTCGTCACCGAGTGGACGGCGAACGGACTCCCGCAGCGCCGCAGCCGGGGCAGGGCCCCGCTGGGCTCGCACAACATCGTGCGGACACCCGCGCCGCGCCCGTCGAACGGCACCGCCGCCGGCACGGCCGGAGCGCCCGGCACCTCGAACGGCGCCGGGGAGGCGGCCCAAAAACCCGGCCCCGGCATCTGGCTCGAAGCTTTTACCAAGGCGGTCAACGGCGAGCCGCGCCAGGAGCCGTCGACGGGCGCCCCCGGTACGGGCAAGGGCACGGGAGCGGGCGCCGCGACAGACACAGGGGAAGCGCCGCCGGACCGGCCCGGCGAGCGCGGCGAATCAGACGACGTGTGGGGCAAAGGGGACCTGAAGTGATCCAGCAGCGCGCGAACTTGGACTGGATGCTCAAGGAGCTCGCGGACGGGGTTCCGCAGGTTCAGCAGATCGTGGTGCTCTCCGCCGACGGACTGCGTATCGCCAGGCACGGCGGTGACCCCGACGTCGCCGACCGGCTCGCCGCCGCCTGCGCGGGACTGCAGAGCCTCGCCGCCGCCGTCGCCGCCGAGATCCCCCTGAGCGACGGCCGGATGCGGCTCGTCGTCATCGAGGTGGGCGGCGGCTTCTTCTACTTGATGGAAGCGGGCACCGGCGCCTATCTCGCCGTACTCGCCGACGAGACGGTCGACGCCGGGCTCGTCGGCGCCCGGATGCGCGACATGGTCGTCCGGATCGGCGCCCATCTGACGAGTCCGCCGCGACACGACGGGCGGACCGGATGACTCCTCCCCGACGAGAACGCAGGCTGCCCGGGGCGGACGTGGGGGACCCGGAACGGCTCTACGTGATCACGGGTGGCCCGGACGGCGCCGAGCGCGCCCCGCTCGACCTCGTCACCATGATCGTGGCGCGCGAGGCCCCCTCACCGACGGTGCCACCCGAACAGGCCGCCATCCTGCGGCTGTGCGGGGCGCCCCTGTCCGTGGCCGAGCTGTCGGCCTATCTCAGCCTGCCGTTCAGCGTGGTGACGGCGCTGCTGACCGACCTCCTCACGCTCGACCTGGTCGAGTCCCGCGCGCCCGTCGCCCGCGCCTCACTCCCCGACAGGTCTCTTCTCGAAGCGGTGATGCATGGACTCCAGAAGCTCTGACACGATCACAGGCCCCAGGAGCGAGGACGTACTTCCCACCACGGCGACATCCGCGGTGAAGGTCGTGATCGTGGGCGGATTCGGGGTGGGCAAGACCACCATGGTCGGGTCGGTGAGCGAGATCCGCCCGCTCACCACCGAGGAGACCATGACCCAGGCCGGCGTCGGCGTGGACGACAACTCCGGTGTGGAGAGCAAGACCGCCACCACCGTCGCCATGGACTTCGGCCGGATCAGCATCAGCGAACAGCTGGTGCTCTATCTCTTCGGCACCCCCGGCCAGGAACGCTTCTGGTTCCTCTGGAACGGCCTCTTCGAGGGCGCCCTCGGCGCCGTCGTCCTCGTCGACACCCGCCGCCTCGAAGTCAGTTTCGACGTGATCGGCCGACTGGAGGAGCGCGGCGTGCCGTTCGTCGTCGCCGTCAACACCTTCCCCGACGCGCCGAGCCATCCCGTCGAGGCGCTGCGCACCGCGCTCGACCTGCCCGACGAGGTGCCGATGGTCGACTGCGACGCGCGGCTGCGGGCGTCGAGCCGCGACGTCCTGATGACCCTCATGCGCTATCTGCACTCGCTGGCACTGCCCGCCTGACCCCCCTTCCCCCAGCCCGCCCATCCCTGGACTCCTCCCCTCCCTGGAGTGACCGTGACAACGCCCCCTTCGCACCGGCCGGGAACGGACGAACCCGCCGCCCCGCCGCCGGGCTGCCCGGCCCACGGCCTCGTCGCCGACGCCTTCGGCGGCAACCACCTGGCACCCACCGGGCTCCGGCGGCTCTACGGCCCCGAGGCCGAGAACGACGCCACGGGCCTGTACGAGAAGCTGCGCGCCGAGCACGGTTCGGTGGCACCGGTCCTGCTGCACGGCGACGTACCCGCCTGGCTGGTCCTCGGCCACAGCGAGAACCTGCACATGACCCGTACGCCCTCCCAGTTCTCCCGGGACTCCCGCCGCTGGCGCGCCGTCAACGACGGCAGCGTCGCGCCCGACCACCCCCTCGCACCGGTCTTCACCTGGCAGCCGATCTGCGTCTTCGCGGACGGCGCCGACCACGAGCGGCTGCGCGGCGCGGTCACCGACTCGATCGGCCGGATCGACCACCGGGGCGTACGGCGCTTCATCAACCGCTACAGCAACCGGCTCGTCAACGACTTCTGCCAGGCGGGCAAGGCCGACCTGGTCAGCCGCTTCGCCGAACACCTGCCCATGATGGTGATGGCGCAGATCCTGGGCATGCCCGACGAATACAATGAACGGCTGGTCCAGTCCGCCCGCGACATGATCAAGGGCACCGAGACGGCCGTCGAGAGCAACGAGTACGTGATGGGGGTCCTGGACCGGCTCGTCGCCCGCCGCCGCGCCGCCCCTCAGGAGGACTTCGCCAGCTGGCTCGTCGAGCACCCGGCCGGACTCACCGACACGGAGGTCGCTCAGCATCTGCGGCTGGTGCTCGTCGCCGCGTACGAGACCACGGCCAACCTCATCGCCAACGTGCTCCGTATGGTCCTCACCGACCCGCGCTTCCGCGCCCAGCTCAGCGGTGGCCATATGACGCTGCCCGAGGCGGTCGAGCAGACCCTCTGGGACGAGCCGCCGTTCACCACCATTTTCGGCCGCTGGGCCGTCGGCGACACCGAGCTGGGCGGGCAGCGGATCAAGGCCGGCGACGCGCTGGTCGTCGGGATCGCGGCGGCCAACGTCGACCCGGTGGTACGGCCCGACGTGAACGCCTCCATGCAGGGCAACCGCGCGCATCTCGCCTTCAGCGGCGGCCCGCACGAGTGCCCCGGCCAGGACATCGGGCGCGCCATCGCCGACACCGGGATCGACGCGCTGCTGCTGCGCCTGCCCGACCTTCAACTGGCCGTGCCCGAGGAGGACTTGCGCTGGTCGTCCTCGCTGATGTCGCGCCACCTCCAGGAACTGCCGGTGACCTTCGCCGCACGCCCGCCGCAGGATGTGGCCGGGCCGCCGTCGGCGACGCCGGAGTACGCGCCGCGCAAGGAGTGGCAGGTGGAGTCGCCCCGCCCGGCGCCCGCGCAGGCCGCGCCCGGCGGACCCGCCGTACCGCGGCCGGCACAACCCGCCGCACCGCCCGCCGCACCGTCGGCGCCCGCCCCGCCGACGCACGCCTCGCCCGTGGCGCAGGAGCCTGCGGCGGCTCCGGCCGCACCGGTTCCGGCGCAGCGTGGACCCGGCGCGCCGACGCGGGCCTGGCGCGCCGTGGTGCGGTGGTGGCACGGGTACTGACGCACTGAGCGACGCGCTTCAGGAGCGTGGTGGTGGGGGCCGGAGGGGCGGCGGGGTCAGTGCCCGTCCAACTGCTCCCACCACCAGGAGATCGTGGGGATCGGCAGCGGCTCGGTGCCCGAGTCGGAGGGCTGCCGCTTCCACCAGCCGCCCGGCTCCGCCGCCGGTCCCGACGGCACGGAGTAGCGGGGACAGGACGACGCCCAGTCGAGATGGCCCCGGACGAACTGGCCCAACCCCTCTACGTAGCCCCGCAGTTCGGCGCTCGCGTCGACCAGGACCTGCTCGCTCAGCCGGCCGTGCAGCACCATCACCCGGTCCCGCATGGCCACGGCGTGCGTCAGCGCCTCGCGCGGCTCGCAGCCGAGTTCCTGGCAGAGGACGTCGATCAGGTTCAGGTCGTCCCCGGCCCGGAGTAACTCCTTGTTGCGGGAGTAGAGGTCGTTGTCCCAGCTGACCAGCGTCCAGACGATCTCGGTCAGCGCCTGGACACGTGGGTCCGCCAACTCCTCGTCGCGCAGCGAGAATCCGCCGACGATCTCGATCATCGCGGTGGACGGGGCCATGCCGATGGCCCGCATCCACAGGGTGATGTAGTCGTTCAGCGAGGGCAGCTCGGCGTTCCGGCGCCAGGACGCCTCCCACACCAGACCCGATGTGTAGACCCGCATGGCGTCCGTCCAGCGACGCAGCTGCCGCGGGGACGCGTACTCCTCCAGCTCGGTCCGCAGGGCGCGCAGCGCGGCGGTGTGCGGCGAGTCGGAGCGGGAGTTGGCGGCCGGGGCCTCGACCGCGCGGATGATGCGGGAGGTCTCCTGTGCCATCAGATCCGCCGTGGCGTCCGTCTCGTCACAGACACCGTCGTCCAGGGAGAAGAGCACGGCGTGCAACTTGGCCATCAGGGTGAGCGGTTCGATCCTCCCGTACGGCATCGTCGACGCGGTGAGCCCGCCGAAGTCGCAGACGGCGAGCCGCCTGCGCTGCCGCTCGTCCGTATCGAGGTTCTGGCGCAGCATCCAGTCCACGGTGAGGTCGTTGAGGACGTCGACGCCGGGGTGCACGGCCGGTTCCACCGGGCAGTAGAACGGCACGGCCGGGAGCTGCCGGGCCACGGCCTGTTCCTCGACGCACGCCATGACCGGCCTCCCGGGAGATATGTGGACACAGGGCTGATTCAGTGAACATCCGGTGCGAAGTGGTGTAGGACGGCGGCTGTTCGAATGGAGCGTATATGCCCATGACGGTTCGTCAATAACAGTGCGAGTGACCTATGCCTGGCCGGAAATGACCGTATGTGGCATGGCCGGGATCACATGGCGGAGCCGCCCCGCCGGGTTCCCACGTCAGAGAGGTACGGGCTCTCCCGTACGGCAGTGGAGTGAACGGTTTCGGCGGAATCCGTGCGGTCGAGTTCGATCCTCGGCGTAAATCGCCGTGATCGCGCTCGATACGCCATGGGCTGGTGACCGAACGGGACGAAGTACGTGGGATTCATCAGCACCACCGCCTTCGGACCGACCGGCGCCGGACAACCGCCGGTCGGCGCTCTCAGCCGCGCGCGCCGAACGCCTGGGTCCACCACGGTCCGCCCGACGCGTCATGGACACCGACACCGATCTCCTTGAACGCGCAGTTGAGGATGTTGGCCCGGTGGCCGGGGCTGTTCATCCAGCCTTCCATCACCGCGGCCGGCGTCTGCTGGCCCCTGGCGATGTTCTCGCCGTAGGTCGTCCACTGGTAGCCCGCCGCCGTGATGCGGTCACCGGGGTCCTTGCCGTCCGGGCTGTTGTGGTCGAAGTAGTCCCTGGCGGCCATGTCCTGCGAGTGGCGCAGCGCGGCGGTCTCCAGCTGGGAGTTGGCGCTCACCGGACCACAACCGGCCTTGGAACGCTCGGAGTTGACGAGCGTGGTGACCTGCGCGGCGAAATCACCACCACCGCCGTCACCTCCGCCTCCCCCCGGGTCCGGTTCGTTCGACGTCGGCTCCGGGTCGGGCTTCGGGGCCGGATCGGCGGTGGAGGGCCGCGGATCGGGCACGGCCTTGGTCGGCTTGGCGGCCTTCTTGGAGGGCGAGCGGGTGGGCGAGGGCGACGGGCTCGCGCTGGTGCGTGAGGGGGAGGGCGAGGGACCGGCGGACTCTGCCGCACCGCTCGCCGCCGACTTGGGTTCCAGCGCTTCCGGCTCGACGGCGGCCGAGGTACGTGACTCGTCGTCGCCCCGCCCGCCCGAGACGAACTGGGCCACCCCGGCGGCGGCGACCAGCGCGGCGACGGCGGCGGTCACGGTGACGACGCGGCGCCGCTTCGCCCGCCGGTCGCGGCGCTGGGCGTCCCTGGCCCGCGTACGGCTGCCGGCTCCGCCGTCGTCGCCGCCGGGGTCGTTGGCGCCCGCGCCCTCGCTCCGGTGGCCGTACGCGGAGGGGGAACCGGACGGGGCGGGGGAACCGGCCGCCGCGGGGCGGGGGTCGAACGGGACCGGCGGCAGCTCGGCCACGAGGACGTCGGCGGGCACCAGACCGGCCGCGTACCCGGAGCAGACGGTGCACTCGTGGGTGTGCCCGGCTATTCGCTCGCGCCAGAGCGGCGACGGCACGCGGTCCCAGCCGCCGGTCAGCTGCTCCAGCAGGACGCACGGCGGCTCGGCCGACAGCGCGCGGACCACCACACGGGCGGTCTCCAGCTCCTGCTCCAGCCGTTCGAACCGCGCGTCGACCCGCCGGGCGTCGACGGCGAGGGCGGCGGCGACCTCGGGCCGGGTGAGTTCACCGGAGCACTCCAGCCACCACAGCGGCACCAGCGCGTGGTGCTCCCGGTCGACCCAGCGCGTGGCCCCGGCGACCTCCCGGTGCTGACCGGTCAGTCCGAGACGGCCGATCATCAGAGCCACGTAGTCGGCGTCGGGGTGGTGGAGGGCCGGGTCGTGGGCGTCGTCCGCGTGCGCACGGATCCGGCCGATCGTCGTGGTCAATAGATACGAGCGGTAGTCGGCCGGGCGGCGCAGTCCGTCGAGGCCGTCAAGCGCGTGGCGTACGGCCTCCCGCGCCACCGCGCCCGTGTCCGGGTGGCTGTACAGGGCCTGGCCGACGAGTTGGTGGACGAGCGGCAGCGACTCGTGGCCGAGGCTGTCCCTGGCCCGCTGGTCCCCGGCCTGCGCCGCTTTGACCACTGAGGCCTTGAACGGACTGCTCACGCTGACTCACTCCCACTCATGACTCGCGGTGGCCACCGATCGTAAGGGGAGTCGTGGCGCCCCATCTCGCGGATGCCGTAGTTGAGTACGCACAAGTGGTCGATTTCCTACCCGGTTTCCGGTTCGGCCCGCCGCCCGCCTCCCGTCCCGCGTGAAGCTTGTCTGTCGGACCGCTTAAGAAATCCTCGATGGACTGAATGGTCGTGGCGGCGGGAGATTGGTGCCGGGATCGATCAGCATTGAGCCGGGTCCGCACGCGCGGGGCACCCGCGCCCGCGCCTCGGTCCGCACCCTCCGCACCCCCTCCGCACCCCCTCCGCACTCCGTCCGTACCTGGACCGCACGCCTGGAGCCGCCCCGATGAAGGCACTTGTGAAGCTGACGGCCGAGCCGGGGCTCCGGCTCACCGATGTGCCCGAGCCGGAGGCCGGGCCCGGCGACGTACTCATCAAGGTGCTCCGTACCGGTATCTGCGGCACCGATCTGCACATCCGCGCCTGGGACGAATGGGCGCAGCAGGCGGTCGAGGCGCCACGTGTTCTTGGTCACGAGTTCGTCGGCGAGGTCGCCTCCGTCGGCGCCGACGTCCAGGACATCGCCGTCGGGGACCTCGTGAGCGGCGAAGGCCATCTCGTCTGCGGCAAATGCCGCAACTGTCTGGCGGGCCGCAGACATCTGTGCCGCAGCACCGTCGGACTCGGGGTCGGCCGCGACGGCGCGTTCGCCGAGTACGTCGTCCTCCCCGCGTCGAACGTCTGGGTCCACCGCGCCTCCGTCGACCTCGACATCGCGGCGATCTTCGACCCGTTCGGCAACGCCGTCCACACCGCGCTGACCTTCCCCCTCGTCGGCGAGGACGTACTGATCACCGGCGCGGGCCCGATCGGCATCATGGCGACGGCCGTCGCCCGGCACGCGGGCGCGCGCAACATCGTGATCACGGACGTCAGCCCGGAACGGCTGGAGATCGCCCGCAAGGTCGGCGCCACCCTCGCGCTCGACGTGTCGAACACCGGCATCGCCGAGGCACAGCGGCGGCTCGGCCTCAAGGAGGGGTTCGACGTCGGTCTGGAGATGTCCGGCCGCCCGGAGGCGATGCGCGACATGGTCGACAACATGACGCACGGCGGCCGGATCGCCATGCTGGGACTGCCCGCGAAGGAGTTCGCCGTCGACTGGGCGAAGATCGTGACCTCGATGATCACGGTCAAGGGCATCTACGGCCGTGAGATGTACGAGACGTGGTACGCGATGACGGTCCTGCTCGAAGGCGGTCTCGACCTCGGGCCCGTCATCACCGGCACCTACGGCTACGAGGACTTCGACGCGGCCTTCGACGAGGCGGCGAGAGCCACCGGCGGCAAGATCATTCTCAACTGGGCCTGAGCCTCCCCCTGCGGAGCCTCCTTCCCGAACACGACGTCCATGGTCCTCGGCGTCCACGGTCCCCGGCGTTCAGGACGCCACGACCCCTCGACTGTCACCACCCCTCGACCGCTCACCCTTCACCCCGGAGCCCTGTATGTACGCGTCCGTCCGCGACGACCTCCGCACCACCCTCGACGAGATCCGTGACGCCGGTCTCTTCAAGCCCGAGCGTGTCATCTCCACCCCGCAGAGCGCGTCCGTCTCCGTCGGAGCCGGTGACGTACTCAACTTCTGCGCCAACAACTACCTCGGCCTCGCCGACCACCCCGACGTCGTCGCCGCGGCGAAGGACGCGCTCGACCGCTGGGGCTACGGCATGGCCTCCGTACGCTTCATCTGCGGCACCCAGGAGATCCACAAGGAGCTGGAGCGGCGCCTCTCCTCGTTCCTCGGCCAGGGGGACACGATCCTCTACTCCTCCTGCTTCGACGCCAACGGCGGCGTCTTCGAGACCCTGCTCGGCCCCGAGGACGCGGTCATCTCCGACGCCCTCAACCACGCCAGCATCATCGACGGCATCCGGCTCTCCAAGGCCCGCCGGCTGCGCTACGCCAACCGCGACCTCGCCGAGCTCGAAGCCAGGCTCAAGGAGTCGCAGGACGCGCGCCGCCGCCTCGTCGTGACGGACGGCGTCTTCTCCATGGACGGCTATGTCGCCCCGCTGGCCGAGATCTGCGACCTCGCCGACCGGTACGACGCCATGGTGATGGTCGACGACTCCCACGCCGTCGGCTTCGTCGGCCCCGGCGGCCGGGGCACCCCCGAACTGCACGGCGTGAGGGACCGCGTCGACATCATCACCGGCACGCTCGGCAAGGCGCTCGGCGGCGCATCCGGCGGCTACGTCGCCGCCCGCGCGGAGATCGTCGCCCTGCTGCGCCAGCGCTCGCGCCCGTACCTCTTCTCCAACTCCCTCGCCCCGGTCATCGCCGCCGCCTCGATCACGGTCCTCGACCTGCTGGAGAGCGCGGACGAGCTGCGCGAGCGGCTGAACGCGAACACGGCCCTCTTCCGTACGGAGATGGCGGCGGCCGGGTTCGACATCCTCCCCGGCGACCACCCCATCGCCCCCGTCATGATCGGCGATGCCGCGGAGGCCGGACGGATGGCGGAGCTGCTGCTGGAGCGCGGGGTATATGTGATCGGGTTCTCCTACCCCGTCGTCCCGATGGGACAGGCCCGCATCCGGGTGCAGCTGTCGGCGGCGCACTCGACGGCGGACGTGAAGCGGGCGGTGGCGGCGTTCGTCGACGCGCGTGCGGCGCTGGCCGGCTGAGGGGCCCGGTCCGAAGGGGTCGTGACCTGGCAGAATGGCTGGGTGATCGACCCCCGGCGACTGCGCATCCTGCGGGCCGTGGCGGACCACCGTACGGTGACCGCCGCGGCGGCCGCGCTGTATCTGACCCCCTCGGCCGTCTCCCAGCAGCTCGCCGCGCTGGAGCAGGAGACCGGTCATGTGCTGCTGACCCGCAGCGGCCGGGGCGTACGGCTGACGGCGGCGGGGGAGATCCTGCTCACCCACGCCCACGCGGTCCTCTCGCAGCTGGAGCGGGCGGAGGCGGAGCTGGCGGCGTACGCGGGCGGGGTCGCCGGGGAGATCACGGTCGCGGCGTTCGCCACCGGGATCGCCGAGGTGCTGGCCCCGGCGATCGCGCAGCTCGCCGACTCGCACCCGGGCATCCGCGTACGGGTACGGGACTCCGAGGGCGACGAGAGCCTGCCGCTCCTGCTCGACGGCCAGGCGGACGTGGCGCTCGCCGTCGAGTACCGGGGCGCGCCCACGGCGGACGATCCGCGCCTGTCGCGCGTACCGCTCTACGCCGAGCCGTTCGACGCCGTCCTGCCCGAGGGGCACCCGCTCTGCCGCGAGATCGTGGTCCCGCTCGCGGAGCTGTCGGACAGCGACTGGATCAGCCCCTACCCGGGCAACCCGTGCCATGAGGTGATGCGCCTCGCCTGCGAGCTGGCGGGCTTCGAGCCGCGCCTGGTGCACTCCTCGGACGACTTCCGCGCGGTGGTCGCCCTCGCGGGCGCGGGCGCCGGTGTGGCGCTCGTACCGCGCTCGGCGCTGCGGGGGATGGAGCTGAAGGGCACGGTGGTACGCCCGGTCTCGGGCCCGCCCGCCACGCGCCGGGTCTTCGCGGCGGTCCGCAGGGGCGCGGACCACCACCCGCTGATCCGCCCGGTCCTGGACGCCCTGACGGAATCGGCGTCGGGCCTGACGACGGGCTGAACCCGGCCCCCGGGCCCCTCCGGCCGGCGACGGGACCCGGCTCTCCGCGAGCCCGGCGCCGGACCCTCCGGCGTGTCCTCCCGCTGAGGGACGCGGGCCGGCCGGTGCGGGTGCGTCAGGTGGCGAGGTCCGCGAAGCCGGCGCGCCAGGAGGGGTGCTCGGGGCGCCAGCCCCGGGAACGCGCCAGGGTGTTGGACGCTCCCCGCGCCCAGCTCTCGCCGCCGGAGACCACGGCGGGCGCGGGTACGCCCAGGGCGGCGGCGAGGACCGGCACCCACTCCCGGCCCCGCGCGGGCTCGTCGTCCACGATGTTGACGGGGCCGGACGGCCAGCCGAGCGCCTGGACGGCCGCGCGGGCGGCGTCGGCGACATGGACGAACGAGTTCACGGAGTTGTCCGCCACGATGTTCCCCAGGAACCGCGCGTCCGGATCACCGGAGAGCGCCGCGGCGACCGGGCCACCCGGTTCGTACCAGGTGCCGGGGCCGTAGAGGACTCCGAACCGCAGCGACACGGCGGTGTCCACCTCGGCGGCCGTCTCCTCCAGCACCCGGATGCCGTTCACGATCGAGCCGCGCGGCTCCGGGGCGGAGAGGTCGAGCAGTTCGCCCTCGATGGCCGGGCCGTCCCCGGGGGCGTACATCCAGGACATCGACTGGACGACGATCCTCCGCACGCCGGCGGCCTTGGCCGCGTCGACCAGGTTCCGGGTCCCCTCCACACGCAGCCGGTTCGTCGCCTCCCCGTCCGCGTCCGACAGATCGGTGAGCTGGTGGATCACCGCGTCCGGCGCGGCCGCCGCCATCACCTCGTGGAGGGCGCTCCGGTCGAAGACGTCGACCCGCGCCGGTGAGGCGCCCCGCGCTCCCACCCGCTCGGCGCCCGCGCGCGAACGCGAGGTGCCCGTCACCCGATGCCCCGCGTCCAGCAACAGCGGTACGAGCAGCCGGCCCACCGCGCCGGTCGCCCCCGCGACGAAGACATGCATGACTGTGTCCTTCCTCCGCTGGGTCTGAAGATCCACACGCAGTAGACCAGCGCGGAGGACGGCATCCAGGAAGGAAAGGGCCGGACGGCCCGGGGTGTCGCCGGGCCCCGGGGCAGGTACTAGAGGGCCACCCAGAGGATCAGGACCACCACGATGACGATGACCGCGCCCGCCGCGATCAGACGGCGCTTGAGCCGGTGCGAGAGCGTCGGGACCACTTCGAGGCTCCGGTCGCCGGGGAAGACGTAGAAGACCCGGTTCGGGTCGTCCATCAGCTCCACCCGGGCCAGTGGGCAGGTTTCGAGGGTCACCTGCCGGGACAGCTCCGTCCTCCCGTGCGCGAGGTGCGTCGACATGGCCGCGCGGTGTTCGTCGTCGACGCCTACGGGGACGCCGCCGCCCGGCTGGATGTCCCGCTCCCGCCATCGCGCGGCGCCCGCGAGCCGCTCCCGGACCCGGTCGGGCCAGTCCGGCCTGGGCAGCGAGAGGGACGCGTTCTCGTTCGCGTACCGGACCGTTCCCTCCACCCAGTGGGAGAGACTGCCCCGGCCGCCGCACACCTCGTGCGTGCCCACGCCCCGCCCCGAGCAGCGCTCGCAGGTCAGGTGCCCCCGGCCGTCGCACTCCTGGCACCGGATCCGGCCCCGGCCCGAGCAGCGCGGGCACGCGGCGTCCGGGGTGCCGCACACCGCGCAGGTGACCCGCTGTGCGCCGGGAGCCGTGGCATGCGGGCCGTTCGCGGCGGGGCGGGCCTTCGTCGTACGGGTACGGCGCCGGCCCGTCGTCTCGCACTCCGTGCAGGGGGCGACGTCCAGGCACACGTCGCACCGGGGCGGCTCGTTGCGGCAGGAGCACGGATGGCGTCCACCGCCCGAGCAACTGGCGCACTGCTGGGTGCCGTTGTCGCACGGGCAGGGCACCAGCCGGTACGAGCCCGCGCGGATCAGCGTGAGCGTGCCCGGTCCGTCGGGCGCGGGCAGCGGGTGGTCCTCGATGGCGCCCTCGTAAAGAGGCAGCGCCGACAGGTCCTCCGTACCGAAGGCGGTCCGCTGGGTCTCGGTGCGCCGCTGGGTGAAACGGACGACCTCGCAGCGCACCAGCTGCCGTCGCTCGACGTCCCGGATCCGGACCGGGCCGGCCGCCGGCCCGCCGCCCCTGGCGACGTACGGCGCGAGCGCCTTGAGCAGGTCCGCGTCGGGCAGTGCGTCGGAGAGCGCGTCGTCTATCGGTGCGTCGGACATGGGCGGGTCTCGTCCCTCCTCCGGCGCGCGGCGACGCCGCGCAGACCGGCAGGGTAGGACTGTTCCCGACCCGCCATCAAGAGGGCACTTCAGGCGTACGCCGGCGGGGCGGGGGAGCGCGCCGAAGCCTTCGTGAACGCCTCTGCCCCACCCGCCCCGCAGGCCCCAGCCGTGCTACGAGAGCAGGCTCGGCGCCGCCCGGTCCAGCACCGAACCCACGCGCTCCCAGGTCTCCATGTCCCGTGCCACGGGCGGGAGTTCAGGTCCGTCGCCGGTCTTCCAGGACGCGGCGACCGCCACCGGGTCCTCGTCACCCGCGGCGGCGGCGGCCAGCGCCGCCGCGCCCAGGGCGACCAGCTCGCCGCTCTCCGGCACGATCACCGGCCGCCCGGAGAGGCGCCGTACGGTCTCCACCCACGTACGGCCCTGGGCGCCGCCGCCCACCAGCCGCAGCGGCCTGGCCGCCACCGCCGGGTCCGCCGGGTCGAGGCCGCAGGCGCGCAGGACCTCGTCGAGCGCGCGCAGGACCGTCACCGCCGCGCCCTCGTACGCCGCCCCGAGCAACTGCTGCGGCGTCGTGTCGTGCCGCAGGCCCGTCAGCAGGCCGGACGCGGTCGGCAGGTCGGGGGTGCGTTCGCCGTCGAGGTACGGCAGTAGGACCGCCTCCCCGCCGGGCGCCACGTCCTCCCGGTCGAGGCGCAGCAGCTCGGCGACCTTGTCGACGGCGAGCGTGCAGTTCAGGGTGCAGCCGAGCGGCAGGAACGTGCCGTCGGCCGCCGCGAACCCGGACAGCGCGGCCGACGCGGGCCGGGTGCGCGTGGCGGCGAAGACGGTGCCCGAGGTGCCGAGGCTCAGCACGGGGTGGTCCAGCAGCCCCGCGCCACCGAGGCCGAGGCCGACGGCCGCGCTCATGTTGTCGCCGGTCCCGGCGGCCACCGCGATACCGGCCGGCAGCCCCAGCTGCTCGGCGGCGGAGGCGGTGAGCGTGCCGACCCGGGTGCCGCCGGTCGTGGCGACGGCCGGCAGCATCGACTCGTCGAGGCCCACGAGAGCGAGCAGCTGGGGGTCGTACGTGCCGGTCTCCGTGGAGTACCAGCAGGTGCCCGAGGCGTCGCCCGGGTCGGTGACCGCCGTGCCCGCGAGGCGCTCGGTGAGGAAGTCGTGGGGCAGCCGGACGGCCTCCGCGGCCTCGGCCGAGGCGGGGTCGTTCTCCCGCAGCCACTGCCACTTCGCCGCCGTCATGGAGGCGACGGGCACCGACCCGGTCGTGGCGATCCACGCGTCGGGCCCGCCCAGCGCCTCGGTGAGCGCGGCGGCCTGCGGGGCGGAGCGGGTGTCGTTCCACAGCAGGGCGGGCCGCAGCGGCTTTCCGGCGCCGTCGAGCACCACCAGGCCGTGCTGCTGGCCGGCGACCGCGATGCCGGTGACGGCGGTCGCCGGTACGCCGGACTCCTTGAGGCCCATGGCGACCGCCTCACGCAGCGCCTGCCACCAGATCTCGGGGTCGGTCTCCCGGGCCCCGGCCTCACCCGTCACCCGGTGCGGGGCGCGCCCGACGGCGAGCAGCCGTCCGGTCGCCACGTCGGTGAACGCCGCCTTCGTCGACTGGGTGGAGCTGTCGACGCCGATGACCACCTGGCTGTGCGGCACGCTCGTACCTCTTCCTGGTTTCCGGGGCTTGCGACAGTATTTTGGCCGCAGGCCAACAAATTACGTGATGTTGTCGTGCATCCGGCAGGGGCGGGCGTCATCTCCTAGCCCGAAGCGGTGCTTGTCCCTCCGGGTGGTGTTGGGCGAACGCGGGGTCTTTTCCGTACCCACCCGGAGGTGCATTATTAGTCATGTCAGGAAACAAAAAGGTCTGCACCTGCCGGACCTGAGGTATGAAGGCGGCCAGAGAATGACGGAACGTTTCACTCCCACCCCCGCGGACAAGTTCAGCTTCGGCCTGTGGACCGTCGGCTGGCAAGGCAGGGACCCGTTCGGAGACGCGACGCGTCCGGCGCTCGATCCCACCGAGTCCGTACAGCACCTGGCCGAACTGGGCGCGTACGGAGTGACCTTCCACGACGACGACCTGATCCCGTTCGGATCGTCCGACGCCGAGCGTGAGGCGCACATCAAGCGCTTCCGGCAGGCGCTGGACACCACCGGGCTGGTCGTACCGATGGTGACCACCAACCTCTTCACCCACCCCGTCTTCAAGGACGGCGGCTTCACGGCGAACGACCGCGACGTCCGCCGCTTCGCGCTGCGCAAGACCCTGCGCAACCTCGACCTGGCCGCCGAGCTGGGCGCGAAGAGGTTCGTCGCCTGGGGCGGCCGTGAGGGCGCGGAGTCCGGTGGCGCGAAGGACGTGCGTCTGGCGCTCGACCGGATGAAGGAAGGCTTCGACCTGCTCGGCGAGTACGTCGTGTCGCAGGGGTACGACATCAAGTTCGCCATCGAGCCGAAGCCGAACGAGCCGCGCGGCGACATCCTGCTGCCGACGGTCGGCCACGCGCTCGCCTTCATCGAGCGCCTGGAGCGCCCGGAGCTGTACGGCGTGAACCCCGAGACCGGCCACGAGCAGATGGCCGGGCTCAACTTCCCGCACGCCATCGCGCAGGCCCTGTGGGCGGGCAAGCTCTTCCACATCGACCTCAACGGCCAGCACGGCACCCGGTACGACCAGGACCTGCGCTTCGGCGCCGGTGACCTGCGTGCCGCGTTCTGGCTGGTGGACCTGTTGGAGACGGCGGGCTGGGACGGCTCGCGGCACTTCGACTTCAAGCCGCCGCGCACGGAGGACTTCGACGGGGTGTGGGCGTCGGCCGCGGGCTGCATGCGCAACTACCTGATCCTCAAGGAGCGCGCGGCGTCGTTCCGCGCGGACCCGGAGGTCCAGGAGGCGCTGCGCGCCGCGCGTCTGGACGAGCTGGCCCAGCCGACCGCCGCCGACGGCGTGACCGCCCTGCTGGCCGACCGCACGGCGTACGAGGACTTCGACGTGGCGGCGGCGGCGAGCCGCGGCATGGCGTTCGAACACCTCGACCAGCTGGCGATGGACCACCTCCTGGGCGCCCGCTGACCCCCAACCCCTGACGCTCCCACGCGGGGCGAGCCGTTCCCCGGCCCGCCCCGCGTACGTGCGCGCACGCCCGCACCGACAGCGACCGACACCCTCGCGCCGCGCGCGGGCACGACCCCACGGCCGCCCCGACGCCAGTCGCGGCCTACCGCCGTGTCGGCCCCGCGTCTTGTGCCGGGCGGCATGACGGCCTCGGCCGTGCCGTTCGAGGTCCGCTTGGCATTTTCCGACGCGTCGCCGCGCGTCTCCCCGTGCCCCGCGCCGGGACGACCACCACCGGGTCGGCCCGACGCCAGTTGCGACCACCGCCGTGTCGGCCCGCGTCTTGTGCCGGGCGGCGTGACGGCCCTCGGCCGTGGCGTTCGAGTTCCGCTTGGCATTTTTCGACGCGTCGCCGCGCGTCTCCCCGCGCCCCGCGCCGGGACGACCACCGCCGTGTCGGCCCACCGCCTTGTGCCGGGCGGCATGACGGCCCTCGGCCGTGCCGTTCGAGGTCCGCCGGAACGACCACCGCCGCGCCGGCGAGCAACCCCCGCAACCCCCGCGCCCCGCGCGCTACGCGCTCGTGCGGTCCGCGTAGGCCACCGGGTCCGAGAGCACCGCGCGGACCACCAGTGCCGCCGCGCCGCGGGCCGCGTCTCCCGCCGAGGATGACGCGCGTAGCCTGCCACTGTCGTGCGGCCAGAGGCCCGAGACCACCCGGTCGGTCAGCTCGCCGTCGGCGGGCGGTGAGAGCCAGGGCATCAGGCCCCGGTAGATACCGCCGAGCACCACCGCGTCGGGGTCGAACAGGTTCACCGCGCCCGACAGGACCCGTCCCAGCATCCGGCCCGCCTCGCCGATGGCGGCGATCGCCTGCCTGTCGCCGCTCCTGGCCAAGGTTTCCAGCTCCGCCACCCCCGGCACCCCGGCGTTCTCGTCGAGGCCCGCGCCGCGCAGGAGCGCGGACTGGCCCGCGTACTGTTCGAGACAGCCCCGCGCACCGCACCGGCACAGCGGCCCCTCCGCGTCGACGACCACATGGCCGATCTCCCCGGCGAACCCGTTCGCGCCGCGCAGCAGTTCACCGTCGAGCACCAGCGCGCCGCCGACCCCGATCTCGCCCGAGAGATACAGGAAACTGCGGACCCCGCCCAGCCCGCCGAACCAGAGCTCGGCGAGCGCCGCCAGATTGGCCTCGTTCTCCGACCGGACCGGCAGCGCCGGCGCGGCGGGCGCCGCCTCGGCCAGCGCCTCCGCGAACAACTCCTCGGCGGGCACCTGGTTCCAGCCCAGGTTGGGCGCCTGGCGGACCGTACCCCCGGCGACGAGACCGGGCAGCGCCAGCTGTACGCCCACCGGTGAAAGCCCCTGCTCCGCCGCCGAGTCGAGGGTGCGCGCGGCGATCCGGGCGCCCCTGGCGAGGACTTCGGCGGGCGCGGCGCCGCGATTGTCGAGGTGTTCGGTGAGGCGTACGCGATCGGTGCCCGACAGATCGACGACGCACACCGACACGTAGTCGATGTTGATCTCCACGCCGATGCCGGCCGGACCGGAGCGCGTCACCTTCAGTACGGTGCCCGGCCGGCCCGCCTGTCCGCTGAACGTCTTGCCGGACTCGGAGAGGAATCCGCTGTCCAGCAACTGCTCGACCAGCGACGACACCGCGGCTCGGGTCAGTCCCACCCGCGCCGCCACACCGGCCCTGGTCGCTTCGCCCTCGTCCCGTACGGCGCGCAGCACCAGGCTCAGATTGTGGCGGCGCACCGTCTCTTTGTCGGCCTTGGGACCGAGCGATGTGTGGTTGGTCTTCATGGTGCCGTCGAGCCTATGTGATCGGTATCCGGACGGGCGGCCGGTCGTACGAGATCGTTGGTCCTACCAGTCACCTGCCAGGTCACTTGTTTAAATTAATTAGTAATAATCGTTGACAGGGTCGGGCCGCGCGGCGACAGTCTTCGTCGTGACCCCAACCTTCGGGAGACATCAGTGACTTCGCATCGGGCCACGGTGGCCGCCGTCGTCGCCGCGCTTGTCGCGGTGGCCGTGCCCTCCGCGCAGGCGGCCGACGGCCGGGACGCCGTCCGGGCCGCGGACCAGCAGCCGGCCGCCACGACCGGGACCGGGAACGGGACCGTGGACCAGGGCGCGCCCGAGTACTACGACAGCGGGCTCGCCCCCACGCCGTACATGGGCTGGAACACCTACTACGGACTCGGCGCCCCCACCGAGGAGGAGGTCAGGTCCGTCGCCGACCATCTCGTCAGCAGCGGGCTCCGGGACTCCGGCTACGACATCGTCTGGCTGGACGGCGGCTGGCAGGCCGACAACCCCCGCGACAGCGAGGGCCGGCTCGCCGCCCACCCCGGCCGCTTCCCCTCCGGCATCCCCGCCCTGGTGAGCTATCTGCACCAGCGCGGACTCAAGGCCGGGATCTACACCGACGCGGGCGCCTACGACGGCGGCAAGAGCTGCGGACTCGGCAGCCGGGGCCACTACACCGAAGACGCGCGGCAGTTCGCCGGCTGGAAGATCGACGCCATCAAGGTCGACTTCCTCTGCGGGATCTCCGCGAAGCTCGACCCGGGCCCCGCCTTCAAGGAGTTCAGCGACGCGGTCGCCAAGTCCGGCCGCCCGATGCTGCTCAACCTCTGCAACCCGCTGACCGACGACTGGGGCATTCCGCACACCCCCGAGCAGGACGCGCACAACACGTACGTCTACGGCCCGCGGACCGGTGACTCCTGGCGTACCGGCACCGACGTCGCGTTCGGCACCCCCTCCGCCGGCCAGTGGGCCAACGTCCTGCGCAACATGGACGCCAACGCCTGGCACCCCGAGGCCCAGGGACCGGGGCACTACAACGACCCCGACTACCTCATCCCGATGCGCAAGCTGGAGGACGGCTCGTACGAGCTGACCGAGGAGGAGTCCACCACCCAGCTCGTCATGTGGGCCGTGATGGGCTCCCCGCTGGTCATGGGCTCCGACCCGCGCACCCTGCCTCCGTCGATGATCGACACCCTGCGCAACCCGGAGATCATCGCCGTCGACCAGGACCCGCTCGCCGTCCAGGGCGTACGCGTCGCCACCGACTCCACCGGCGACGTCTACAGCAAGACCCTGAAGGGCGCGGGCAAGCGCGCGGTCGTCCTCCTCAACCGCTCCGACAAGGCCGCCGAGCGGACGGTGAGCTTCGCCGACGCCGGACTCACCGGCGACGTGGCCGTACGGGACGTGCGCGCCCGCGCCGACCGGAGCACGCACAGCGGCTCGTACACCGTCACCGTCCCCGCGCACGGCACCGCCTTCCTCACCCTCCGCGGCCAGGACGACGCGCCCGGCGCCTCGCTCGGTACGCGTTCCACGGCGAGCCCCGCGCTGGTACGTGACGGGGACCGGCTGACCGCTTTCACCAGGGGCGCCGACGGTTCGCTGCGGCAGCAGAGCGGACGTGACGGCGACTGGTCGGCCCGCACGACCGATCTCGGCGGCCCGACGCACGGCCGGATCCTCGGCCAGCCCGCGGCCTACGCCTCCGCCGACGAGCCCGGCCGCGTCGACGTCTTCGTACGCGGCACCGACAACGCGGCATACCACCGCGCCTTCGCCGACGGACGGTGGGGCCGCTGGCAGAAGCTCGGCGGCACCCTCGCCGACGCGCCCTCGGTCGCCTTCGAGAGCGCGGAGCGCTGGACACTCGTCGCCCACGACAAGGACGGACAGATCAAGGCGCGCGGCCCGCGCACCGGGTGGACGACGCTCGGCGCGCCCGAGAACCGGACGGTGTACGGACGTCCGTCCGCCGTCGTCGACGAGGCCGGCCGGACCCATGTCGCCGTACGCACCGCGGAGGACGCGGTGTGGTGGCGAGTGCGGGACACGGCGGGCACCTGGTCGCCGTGGACATCGCTCGGCGGGACCGTCAGCGGCAGCCCGACCCTGGTCGCGGTCGACGGCGGAGTGCGGCTGTACGCACGGGCCGGCG
This sequence comes from Streptomyces sp. NPDC058653, assembly GCF_042716895.1. Classification (NCBI taxonomy): domain Bacteria; kingdom Bacillati; phylum Actinomycetota; class Actinomycetes; order Kitasatosporales; family Streptomycetaceae; genus Streptomyces; species Streptomyces sp. NPDC058653. The sequence goes on from NZ_JBHXRM010000013.1 coordinate 31,339, forward strand.
ACTACACGCTCTGGCAGCGCGCGTACACCTCCGGCACCGGCTCCGACGGCTGGGGCGGCTGGTCGGCGCGCGAGGAGTTCGTGAGCGGCGTCTTCGACGGCGCGCTCGGCGCGACCGCGGGCCCGGGCGACACCGTGCTCGCCGCCTTCCGGGGAGTCGACGGCCGCGTCCACCAGACGGGCGTCCCCGCCGGCTCGTAACCCCCGCTCACCGGGGGCCGGCCGGGACCCGACACCGGCCGGCCCCCCCCGCACCCCCCGGCATCGCCGCCAGGCATCCCCCCGACATCGCCACCCCCCGACGCTCGCACCACCCCTCAACCCGCACCGTCCGACAGGGAGTTCACCCATGACCACCCCACCAGGCCGCCGTCAGTTCCTCGCCGGCACCGGCGCCGTCGGCGCCGCCGCGCTGCTCAGCGGCTGCGTCACCTCGGGATCGACCGGCAAGAGCGAGTCGGGCGGCGACGTCACCCTCCAGTCCAACCTCTCCGCGCCGCAGGCCAAGACCGCCATGCAGAAGGTCGTCGACGACTTCGGCAAGCAGGGGGGCGCGAAGGCGAAGCTCAACACCGTCGCCGCCGAGACGTTCCGCACCCAGCTGCCGACGTATCTCACCTCCGCCAACCCGCCGGACCTGTACACCTGGTACCCCGGCTCGGTCGCCGAGTCGTACGCGTCGAAGGATCTGCTCCTCGATGTCAGCGACCTCTGGACCAAGCCCGAACTCACCGGCTACTCCGCCGCGTTGAGCAAGCTCTGCACCTCCGCGGCGGGCAAGAAGGTCTTCGTCCCCACCACCTACTACTGGTGGGGCGTCTTCTACCGGAAGTCGAACTTCGCCAAGTGGGGCGTCGAGGAGCCCAAGACCTGGGACGAGTTCCTGGACCTCTGCGACACCCTCAAGGGCAAGGGCGTCGCGCCGATCGGTCTCGGCGCCGGCGGCAACACCCCCTGGGTGGCGTCCTCCTGGTTCGACTACCTGAACATCCGTATCAACGGCGCCGCCTACCACCGTGAACTCCTCGCGGGCAAGCACCGGTTCGACGACCCCGAGGTCCGCAAGGTCTTCGACCGGTGGGGCGAGGCCCTGCCCTTCTTCGACCCGAACAGCACCGCCCTGCCCTTCCAGGACGCCACCACCGCGCTTCTCCAGGGCCGTACGGGAATGATGCTGATAGGCACCTTCTTCGCCGACTCCGTCCCCAAGGACCAGGTGGACGACCTCGACTTCTTCCGCTTCCCGGTCATCGACCCGAAGGTCCCGGTCGCCGAGGAGGCCCCCACCGACGGCTACTTCGCCAGCGCCCGCACCAGCCGCGAGGCCGAGGTCAAGGAGCTGATGCGGTATCTCGCCACCGCCGAGTCGCAGGAGATCTACCTCAAGAACTCCTCCGGCACCGCGCTGCCCACCCACCCGGACGCCAAGGACAGCGGCACCGCCCTGGTGAAGAAGGGCCGGGCCCTGATCGAGGGTGCCGCCGAACTCACCCAGTACTTCAACCGCGACTCCAGCGACGCCCTCCAGCCGCCCGCCGACGCCGCCCTCACCCGCTTCCTCGCCAAGCCCAAGGAGATCGGCTCCATCCTCACCACCTGGCAGCGCGACTCACAGAAAATCTGGGGCCGCTGAGATGGCGGCGGTCGTCACGGGCAGCCCGCGCAGGGAACAGCGGCAGCCGACGGCGAAAGAGGGCGGGGCACCCCGGCGCAAGAGGTCGACGCGCGTCCCGCCCGTGGTGCTCGCCTTCGTCCTCGTCCCCCTGCTCGCCGAGGCGTTCTGGGTGTTCTGGCCCGCGGTCCAGGGCTTCTACCTCTCCCTGACCGAATGGGACGGTGTCTCCGCGCCGCGCTTCATCGGCCTCGGCAACTTCCGCGAGATGCTCCATGACGACATCTTCCGTACGGCCGTGCTCGACACCGTCCTGTGGCTGCTGCTCTTCGGCGGGCTCTCCGCGCTCCTCGGCCTCGGCGCCGCCCTGCTCCTCCAGCAGGAGCGCCGCGGCGTCGGCTTCTACCGGGCCGCGCTCTTCCTGCCCGTCGTGTTCTCCCTCGTCGCCACCGCGCTGGTGTGGCAGGCGATGTACCAGCCGGACGGTCTGATCAACCAGGCACTCGAGAGCGTCGGGCTCGGCAGTCTCACCCGCGCCTGGCTCGCCGACCAGGACACCGCCCTGTACGCCGTGATCGTGCCCGCGCTCTGGCGCCAGATCGGCTACGTGATGATCCTCTACATCGCCGGCCTCAAGGGCATCGACCCGGTGCTCTACGAGGCGTCGAAGGTCGACGGCGCGAGCCGCTGGCAGCGGTTCCGGCACATCACCCTGCCGCAGCTGCGCAGCGTCAACGCCGTCGTCCTGTCGGTCATCGTCATCGACTCGCTGCGCTCGTTCGACGTCGTATGGGCCCTCACCCGCGGCGGCCCCTACCACTCGTCCGAGCTGCTCTCCACGTACATGTACTCCACCGCCTTCCAGTCGCTGCGACTGGGCTACGGCTCCGCCCTCGCGGTCGTGATCTTCGTGCTGGCCTTCGGTGTCATCGCCTCGTACCTCGTCCGCGCCTTCCGGGAGGCCGACTGATGTCCGCCACCTCCGGCTCCACCACGGCCACCCGCCGCAAGCTGGCCACCGCCGGCTTCCACCTCGGCGCCGGCACCCTGTCCGTGCTCTGGCTGCTGCCCATCGCCCTGGTGCTGGTCACCAGCGTCCGCTCGTTCGACGACATCGCCGCCAACGGGCTCGGGAGCCTGCCGCACTCCTTCACGCTCGACGGCTTCCGCCAGGCCTGGGTCGACGGCGGTCAGCAGCGGGCCCTGATCAACAGCATGCTGGTCACCGTGCCGACCGTGCTCGCCACGCTGGCGCTCGCCTCGATGGCCGCGTTCGCCCTGGCCCGCTACGAACTGCCGCTGCGCCGGACGCTGTTGCTGGTGATGCTCGGCGGGAATCTGCTGCCCCCACAGATCCTGCTCATCCCGGTCTCCCGGATCAGCGAGACCCTCGGTATCTACGACACCCTCTACGCGCTCATCGGCGTACAGATCGGCTTCGGCGTCGGCTTCTACGTCTTCGTCCTCTACGGCTTCATGCGGTCCATCCCCGTCGAGATCCAGCAGGCGGCGGTGATCGACGGGGCGAGCCCCTGGCAGATCTACTGGCGCATCGTGCTGCCGCTGACCACACCCGCGCTCGCGGCGCTCAGCGCGCTCTCCTTCACCTGGATCTTCAACGATCTGCTGTGGGCCATCACGGTGCTGAGGACCGACAGCCAGATGCCGATCACCGCGTCGCTGATCGGACTCCAGGGGCAATATGTGTCCATGTGGAATGTGATCGCGGCCGGTTCCGTCATCGCGGCGGCTCCGACCGTCCTCGTATTCCTGCGATTCCAGCGCCACTTCGTGGCCGGCCTCAATCTGGGAGCGGTCAAATGACCCCGCGCGAACCGTGGTCGCTGCGCACCGCGAACACCGTGTACGCCGTCACCCTCGCCCCCGGCGAGGGATGGGCCGAACTCGCCGCCTGGGGACCGCACGGCGCCGAGCAGGGACCGTCGCCGCTCGACTGGTCGCGCCGTACGCACTTCATCACCCCGGCCGACGCCGCCCCCGCCGAGTACATCCCTTACGGGCCACGGCCGTTCACCGGCGCCGACCTCGTCGCGGGGCGCCCCGGCGAGGAACGCGGCGTGTGGTGGCGCTTCACCGGCGCGACCGTGGACGGCGAGCACGCGCTACGGCTCGCCTTCACCGACGACACCCTCGGACTGACCACGACCCTCTGCTACGAGACCGTGCCCGGCACCGACGTGATCCTCCGGTGGACCGAACTCAGCTGCGCCGGCGACACCGAACTGCGCCTGGAACGCTTCGACTCGGCCGCCGTGAACATCCCGGTCGCCGACACCGCGCGCCTCACCTATCTCTCCGGTCAGTGGTCCCAGGAGTTCCGGCGCACCCAGCTCGAACTCACCCGTGGGCGCTTCGAGCTGGCCAGCACCCAGGCCGTCCCCGGCCACGCGTACGCGCCGTGGCTCGCCGTCCAGGACGCGGCAGGACCGGCCTACGGCGCCACCCCCACCTACGGCATCGCCCTTGAGTGGTCCGGCGGTTGGCGCATCACCGCCGACGCGGAGCCGGGCGGCGCCCTGCGCGTGCGGGCGGGCCGGCTGCCCCACGAGAGCGCCGTCCACCTCGCGCCCGGTGCCACGCTCACCACCCCGCGACTCGCCTGCGCGTTCAGCCCCGACGGACTCGAAGGGCTCGCCCGCGTCTGGCACCGCTACGAGCGGCGGCTCTCCGGCGACCGGCTGCACCGGCCGCGCCCGGTGCTCTACAACTCCTGGGAGGCCACCGGCTTCGACGTCGAGGCGGCCGGCCAACTGGCCCTGGCCCGCGTCGCCGCCGACATCGGCGCCGAACTGTTCGTCGTCGACGACGGCTGGTTCACCGGCAGGAACGACGACACCGGCGGCCTCGGCGACTGGTACCCCGACCCCGCCAAGTTCCCCGTCGGATTCGACCGGTTCATCTCCCAAGTGCGGGAGACGGGGCTGGACTTCGGGCTCTGGGTGGAGCCCGAGGCGGTCAGTCCGGGGTCCGCCCTGCACGCCGAGCACCCCGAGTGGATCTACCGCGTCGAGGGCCGCCCGGTCACCCTCGTACGGAACCAGCTCCTGCTCGACCTCGGCCGCACCGACGTCCAGGACTTCGTCATCGCCACCCTGGACCGGCTCCTCGGCACGTACGCCATCAGCTATCTCAAGTGGGACATGAACCGCCCGCCCACCGAACGCGGCCGGCCCGGCGGCGGCCCCGTCGAGAGCCAGGACCTCGACGCCGCGCACGTCGCCGGCTACCTCCGCGTACTCGACCATCTGCGCGCCGCGCACCCCCATGTCACCGTCGAGGGCTGCGCGGGCGGCGGCGGCCGGATCGACCACGCCACGCTCGCCCGCACCGATGTGCTCTGGCCCAGCGACAACACCGCCCCGCTGGACCGCCTCACCATCCAGTACGGCTATCTGCACGCCCACGCCCCGCACACCATGAGCTCATGGGTGACCGACGCGCCTGGCGTCTTCGACCCACGGCCGCGCTCGCTCGCCTTCCGGTTCGTCAGCTCCATGTCCGGTGTCCTCGGCGTCGGGGCCGACATCCTGAAGTGGACCGACGAGCAGCGCGCCGAGGCCGCGCGTTGGATCGCCCGGTACAAGGAGATCCGCGACATCGTCCACCACGGCGAGATCCGGCTGCTGAACTCGCCCGCCGAGCCGACGTGCGGCGTGCAGTACGACGAGGCCGCACCCGAAGGGGCGGGCGCCCGCACCGTCGTGACCGCCTGGAACACCGGCCCCCTCGACGGCGCGCCGCTCGTGCCGGGCCGCCCCGCCCGGCTACGGCTGCGGGGACTCGACCCGGTGGCCCGCTACCGCGACGAGGACTCCGGCACGGTGTACGGGGGCGGGTATCTCCTCCACTACGGCCTGCCGTTCCGCTGGAGCGCCGACCACGACGCCGAACTGGTGGTGCTCACCCGGCTGGACCCCGCCGGACCGCCGGCCGAGGCCTCATGATCCACAACCTCACTACAGTCGCCCAGGACGCCGGAAGGCGGCCCCGCACCCGGAGGAGTCGAACAGCCCCATGAACCACGCACCAGCCCGCTTCCACGACCGCGTCGCCGTGGTCACCGGAGCCGCGTCGGGCATCGGGGCCGCCGCCGCCTCCCGGCTCGCCGCCGAGGGCGCCGCCGTGATCCTCGCCGACATCGACACGGCGCCCGGCGAGGCCGTCGCCGCCGGAATCCGGGACAAGGGGGGCCGCGCCGACTTCGTACGGGCGGACGTCGCCGAGGAGTCCGACTGGGACCTCGTCGTGGCCGCCGCCCACCGCCACGGCCCCGTCGGCGTCCTCGTCAGCAACGCCTACACCGTGGACGTCAGCCCCGCGCACGAGATGACCGTCGCCTCCTGGGAACGCCAGCTCGCCGTCAACCTCACCGGCGGCTTCCTCGGGTTCCGCGCCGTCCTGCCCGATCTGCGCGCCCACCACGGCGCCGTGGTGCTGACCTCCTCGGTCCACGCGCACATGGGCATTCCCGGCCATCCCGCCTACGCGGCGAGCAAGGGCGCGCTCCTCTCGCTCTGCGGCCAGCTCGCCGTCGAGTACGGACCCGACGTACGCGTCAACGCCGTACTGCCGGGCCCGATCCTCACCGCCGCGTGGGACCGGGTGCCGGAGGAGGACCGTGCGCTCAGCGTCGAGGGCACGGCGGCACGCCGCTTCGGCAACCCCGAGGAGGTCGCGGCGGCCATCGCCTTCCTGGCCGCCGACGAGGCCTCCTACATCACCGGATCGAGTCTGCTCGTGGACGGCGGATGGAGTGTCGTGAAGGCCTCGGCCTAGCGAGGCCCGGGCGGCTCCGCGCCTGCGGGCGGGCCGGCCGGCGCGAACCACCGCCGCTCACGAACGACCAGCAGAAAGGCAGAACCACACATGACGCCATACGCGCGCCGCGGAGTGCACGGCCAGACCGTGGAGACTCTCGCGCGCCGGGTGCTCAGCGGCGAGATCCCCGAGGGGGCCACCCTCGATCTCGTGGAACTGCAGCGCGAGTTGGACGTCAGCCTGACCGCCCTGCGCGAGTCCCTGAAGGTGCTCGCGGCGAAGGGAATGGTCGACGCGCGGCAGCGCCGGGGGACGTTCGTCAGGTCCCGCGCGGACTGGAACCTCCTCGACGCCGACGTCCTGCGCTGGCAGTTCGCCGAAGGGACCAGCGCCGGCGCCGACCTGGCACTCCTGCGCAACCTCGGCGAGGTGCGCGGCATCATCGAACCGGCCGCCGTCCGGCTCGCAGCCGAGCGGCGCACCGAGGCCGATCTCGCCGCGCTGGAGGCGGCGTTGACGGAGATGGGGGAGGGGGACGGCGGAGCCGCGCACGCGGTCGAGGCCGACCTCGCCTTCCACCGCGCGCTGCTCGCCGCGACCCACAACGAACTGCTGACACGCATGGAGATGGTCATCGAGTCCGGCCTCGCCCACCGCGACCGGATCGTGCACTCCTCGCCGCACGGAGAGGACCCCGTGCCGAGCCACCGCGCCGTCCTGGACGCCGTACGCGCCCAGGACCCGGACGCCGCCCAGCAGGCCATGCGCGCCCTGCTCGACCAGGCCGTCCGCGACCTGGACAAGGTCCACGGCACCACCGGAGCGGCCGGCCCGGCCGGGGCCGCCCCTCGCCGGCCGGCTTGCCCGCGAGGGAGGACGACGCGGTGGGTCTGCCGGAGGGGGAGGCTTCGGGT
>NZ_JBHXRM010000013.1:38652-167006 GCF_042716895.1 Streptomyces sp. NPDC058653
CCACGGGCCCCCGCCCCGCGGCCCTTGCGCGCCCTGCGCTCCAAGGCCGGCCCCGACCGGTACATGGACCCGGGCACACCGGTGGGGGCCGGCCGGGCGGGGCCGGCCGCCGCTCCCGAGACGAAAGGCTCCGAGGCGAAGTGAAGATAGTTCGCGTGGAGACGTTCCTCGTCCCGCCCCGCTGGCTCTTCTGCCGTATCGAGACGGACGACGGCACCGTCGGCTGGGGCGAACCCGTGGTCGAGGGCCGGGCGGAGGTCGTACGGGCGGCCGTGGACGTCCTCGCCGAGTACCTCGTCGGCCAGGACCCGCTGCGGATCCAGGACCACTGGCAGATCATGACCAAGGGCGGCTTCTACCGGGGCGGCCCGGTGCTCTCCAGCGCCGTCGCCGGCGTCGACCAGGCGCTGTGGGACATCGCCGGCAAGACCTACGGCGCCCCCGTGCACGCCCTGCTCGGCGGACCCGTCCGCGACCGGGTGCGGGTGTACGCGTGGGTCGGCGGCGACGAGCCCGCCCGGCTCACCGAGGAGGTCACCGCACAGGTCGAGGCGGGCTTCACCGCGGTGAAGATGAACGCCGCCGGGCGTACGTCCCCGATCACCAGCCCCGCCGAGACCGCCGCCGTGGTCGAACGGGTGGCGGCGGCGCGCGCGGTCCTCGGCCCGGCCCGGGACGTCGCCGTCGACTTCCACGGCCGCTTCAGCCCGGCGGGCGCCCGCCGCGTGCTGTCCGAACTCGCCCCGCTGCACCCGCTGTTCGTGGAGGAGCCGCTGCTGCCCGAGCACGGCCATCTGCTGCCCGGCCTCGTCGAGTCCAGCCCCGTGCCCATCGCGACCGGTGAACGGCTCTACGGGCGGGCCGAGTTCCTGCCCGCGCTCGCCGCCGGCATCGCGGTCGCCCAGCCCGACCTCTCGCACGCCGGCGGCATATCGGAGGTGCACCGCATCGCCTCGCTCGCCGACACCTACGGCGCACAGCTCGCACCGCACTGCCCGCTCGGCCCGATCGCCCTGGCCGCCAGCCTCCAGATCGCCTTCTGCACCCCGAACTTCCTCATCCAGGAGCAGAGCAGGGGCCTGCACTACAACAAGGACGCCGACCTGCTGTCGTACGTCGTGGACACGGAGCCGTTCCGCTTCGTCGACGGCCACGCCCACCGCACCGGTCTGCCGGGGCTCGGCGTCACCGTCGACGAGAAGGCCGTACGCGCCGCCGACCGCACCGGGCACAGCTGGCGCAACCCCGTCTGGCGCCACGACGACGGCTCGTTCGCCGAATGGTGAGCGAACCGCTGTCCGTCACCACCGACCCGGCGCACGGCGGACGCTGGACGTCGCTGCGCGCGGGCGGCCGGGAGTGGCTGTGGCGGCGCGACGAGCCACGCCGTGACCTCGTCGCCCCCGGGGAGGCGTTCGCCGACGCGGGGGGCCTGGAGGAGTGCGTCCCCACGGTGCGCGGCAGACCCGACCACGGCGACGCGTGGTCCCGGCCCTGGCGCGGCGACGGGGCGTTCGCGAGCGTCGACTGCCCGGACTTCCGTCTCACCCGCCGTATCCGTACGGAGGGCGACACGCTCGTCGCCGACTACCGGCTGACGGCCGCGCCCGGCTACCGCTTCCTCTGGGCCGGGCACGCCCTGTTGGACGTGTCGCCCGGCGCCACGCTCGGCATCCGGCAAGGAGCGCCCGTCCGGCTCTACCCCGACGAGGGGGCGAAGTGGCGGGCGGGAGCCTGGCCACGGGCCGACGGTGTGTCACTCGACCGGCTCGCCCCCGACGACGGCACCGCCGTGGGCGCCGTCGTCGCCGCGCCGGAGGTGACGGTGCGGGACGGGCGGCACACCTTGCGCATGGCGGTGGAGGCGGAAGGACAGCCCGTCTCCGTCGCGCTGTGGCGCAACCTCGGCGGCTTCCCGGCCGGCGCCCCGTACCGCTCCGTCGGGGTCGAACCGATGCTGGGCCGCGTTTTCGACCTGGCGGCGGCGGGGGAGGGGGACGCGGCGCGGGTCCCCGCGTCGGGCGGGGTCCACTGGCGGCTGACCGTCACGGCCGGCCGCGGTCCACGGCCATGAACGAGCGCGCCACGAACGAGAACAGCGGGCACGAGCACGCCCCGGACAGGAACCGTGCACGACCGCCCACGTACGAGAGAAGGAAGCCACCCGTGGATCTGCCGGCCGCCCTGCGCGCCCACCGACTCGTCGCCATCGTGCGCGGCGACGACCCCGACGCGGCGCTCAGGACCGTACTCACCCTGATCGAGGAGGGCGTCGTCCTCGTCGAGGTCTCGCTCACCGGGCGGGACGCGCTGGACGTCATCGCACAGGCCCGAGCCGCCCTCGGACCCGACGCCCCTCTCGGCGCGGGGACCGTCCTGACCGCCGACGACGCGCACGCCGTGCACCGGGCCGGGGCGGACTTCGTCGTCACACCCGCCGTCTGCGAGGGCGTCGACGCCGCGCGGGACCTGCGACTGCCGGTGCTCGCCGGTGTGTTGACACCCACCGAGATCCTCGCGGCGCTGCGCGCCGGAGCGTGCGCGGTGAAGATCTTCCCCGCGGCGCAGGCCGGCGGACCCGCGTATCTGCGCGCCCTCAAGGGCCCCTTCCCGGACGTTCCGTTCGTGCCCGTCGGAGGCGTGGACGCCGAGGCCGCCGCGGCGTATCTGGACGCCGGAGCGCTCGCGGTCGGCGTCGGCTCGCCTCTCGTGGGCACCGCGGCCGACTCGGCGGGCGGAGACGGTCTCGACGGCCTGCGCTCCCGTGCCCGCACCTTCCTCGACGTCGTACGCGCCGTGGGCCAGGACCCCGCGTGAGGACGGTCCCGACGCCGCGCCCGGGGCCGGTCGTCTGTGTCGGCGAGACGATGGCGGCGCTCGCGCCCGACCCGGCGGCCCCGCTCGACACCGCCGAGCGGCTGAGGCTCGACGTCGCGGGCGCCGAGTCCAACGTGGCGATGTACCTGGCCGACCACGGTGTCCCGGCCCGCTGGGTGTCCGCGCTGGGCGACGACCCCTTCGGGCGGCGCGTGCGGGAGCGGATCGCCGCGTCGGGCGTCGACGTCTCCGGCGTACGTACCGATCCGGCGCGCCCCACCGGCCTCCTCGTCAAGAACCCGGGCACGGACGCCACGAGCGTCCACTACTACCGCACCGGATCGGCGGCCTCCGCCCTCGGCCCCGGGACCCTGGACCAGCCGGCGTTCCGGGACGCCGCGCTCGTCCATCTCACCGGGATCACCCCGGCGCTCTCGGCGTCCTGCCGCGCGCTCGTCGAACGCGCGCTGCGCCCGGAACGGCCGTACGCCGTCAGCTTCGACGTGAACCACCGCCCCGCGCTCTGGGGCGACGAGCCGGCGGCCGAAGTCCTGCGTCCTCTCGCGGCCCGCGCCGACCTCGTACTGGTCGGTCTCGACGAGGCGCAGGCGCTCTGGGGCGCGGCCCTGTCCGACGACGGCCCCGACGCGGTCCGCGAGCTGCTGCCGGAGCCGCGCGTGCTGGTGGTCAAGGACGGGCCGCGCGCCGCCACCGCGTACGTCGGCCCCGACACGTACACCGTGCGGGCGCCGAAGGTGCGGGTGGTCGAACCGGTGGGCGCGGGCGACGCGTTCGCGGGCGGCTTCCTGGCGGGCCTGCTGCACTACGACGATCCGGTACGGGCCCTGCGCCTGGGCCACCTGACGGCGGCATCGGCCCTGAGAGTCCTGACCGACCACGGCCCCCTGCCACCCACGCCCCGAACCCGCGACCTGTTGGAGACGGACGAGAAGACCTGGAACGCGCTGTCCCTATAGGAAAGAGCCTGAGGAACGGCAGGCTGCTGCGCCCGGGGGTCGATCCCCGCTGGCGCGGGGAGCAGCTGACCCTCCACCACGGCGCCGACGATCCGGAGGGTCCATCCCGCTGGCGCGGGGAGCAGTGGTTGGGATGCTGAGGCCAGGCCCGCCCCCGGAGTCCATCCCCGCTGGCGCGGGGAGCAGTTTGTCGGATGGCAGAAGACCATCCGCCCTGGGGGTCCATCCCCGCTGGCGCGGGGAGCAGAGAATCCTCACTTTGAGTAACTGTCAGGCGGGGGGTCCATCCCCGCTGGCGCGGGGAGCAGGCAGCGGACGGCGTGAAGACGTCCGTGACGCAGGGTCCATCCCCGCTGGCGCGGGGAGCAGCTGACGGGGTGTCGCAGGAATCCGCAGCCCGAGGGTCCATCCCCGCTGGCGCGGGGAGCAGCCTCGCTGTCAAGGAATGTGATCACAGGGAGGGGGTCCATCCCCGCTGGCGCGGGGAGCAGGCTGCGTGGCCAGCAGGTTTCCTGGTGAGCAAGGCAGCTTTGAACCAACTGCCACGGGAGCGACAAACAGGCCAAATCGGCCAGCTCGTTGTACACGGATCTCCAGCGAACAGGTTACGGCCGCCCATAGACCGCCACGAGCATTCCACCCGAGATCCCGGAAACGTCGTGCGGCCGAGTCGGCGCGGTGGAAGATGTCGAACCCCGACATCTTCCCTCCGCAGTACACTTCCGCACCACACAACGGCATCCTGCGGTCAACCAACCAGGCACGGCATCAACGGCTCAGCAGCCACATACCTCCGTGGACGCTGGCGGCCCTGAGGAACTGCTTCCATGGTGCAGCCCTTCCAGAAACCCATGACGGCGCCGTGTGGAATGGGCCAGCCACGACGTGGAGACAGGGGACGGCCCGCGCACCTCGCCCCGCGGGCCCATCTCCCGGAAGTACGGCTCGACGTCGACGACCGGGCCCCATCGATCGCGTCCAAGTCCGTCACGTGCAGGTCCAGACGGTCGAACGTCCCGGTGGCTGGCCACTCAGCGTTGTCGCGGGGACTGCGAGTGTGGAGGGCAACGTCGCCCGGCGACGCCCTGTGGAATGTCAGACAACCACCAGTTCGGAGAACTCCTCCAGGGCCTGGACGACCTCGACGGGGAAATCCCGGTTCAGGCGGACGATCGCCGAACCTCTCCAACGGTCGCCGGTAGGCTCGTTGCGTCCGCCGACCACGGTCGCGATGGGCTTGATCTCCAGCGACTTCGTCATACGATCCGCACTCCCCTTCGAGCCTCCATGACGACGGCGTCAATCTAATCGGGCAGCCATCGCAGCGCCCCGGTCGTCGTCGATCGGACTCGACATCCGCAGCACGATCTTGGCGTCGTGCTGGGAGGCACATCCGTACTCGATGTGGATGGTTGCGTAGGCGACGCGGAATCCGTCCCTGTGCCGTTCAACCCATGCCGTTGAGAGGCCTCTTTCCTGTGGGTGTCGACGTGGCTCTGGTGGCACACGGCACAGTCACGTACTGCGCCTCGCCCCCAGGCTGTGGCGCGAACAGAGCCGCCCTGAACGTCCCTACGCCGAGTGGTAGGGCACGCAGTCCGTGCGCACTCACAACGCAGACAAGGCTTCGGCGCGTCAAGCACGCTGACCTCGTGGCTTGTCGTCAGCCTGGCGCTTCGCGCAGCGGCTGCTTGACGCAGACTGCGGACCTCGGCAAGGAACGAAGAACCCAATAGGCGGACAACGTGATCTCCGGCAGAGTGTCCGCGTGCGTGCCCGAACCTCGGTGCGCACCGACCCTGCGGAGCAGCCGAGGTGCGGTGGTTCCCCCGCGGGGTCGGGGGATTTGCACTACTTTTGCATGATTGTTGATCGCTGTCACGCCCAGCGAAGACGAGAAGAAGGCCTACGACTCACTCGGTAGTAGTCAATGACGAGCGAGCAGAACGCTCCATAACACAACACAAGTGCTGGCGATCGGCCTATCATCGGAGATACGGATCGTAGATCCTAGTGATTCTGTGTGTGCCCTGGCCCGCGGCACCCCTCGGTCGCGGGCCCCTTGATCAACGCCGGTCACTCGAAGGGGAATCCCCAATGAATTCGGTAGAATCGGACGACAACATGGCGGTTTCAGCACCTGCCGTCCCATCGCAGGAGATAGACAGTGTCGCCCTGAAGCGTTTGATCGAGGAGGTTCGGACAAGCGAACCGGTGGTGACCAGTAGTTATAACCGGACCCACAACCGCCACAACCGCTAGAGGTCGGTCCTGAACCGGGAGATCGACACCGTACTGGTCAAGACGGCTAGTCGCTGCAACCTGGACTGCAGCTACTGCTACGTCTACAACCTCGGTGATGACGGCTGGAAGAGCCAGCCTCGCCGTATGACAGATGCGGTGATGAGTGCCGTCATTGATCAGTTGGGTGGGTTGAGCCAGTCGCAGCCGCGCCCGCTGAGCGTAGTGCTGCACGGAGGCGAACCACTACTGCTTGGAATCGGTGCCACCGAGCGTTTCGTCGGAGGTCTCAAGTCGAGTCTGCGCGCAGATGCCGGTCTGCACATCCAGACCAACGGCGTGCTGTTGACTGACGAGTTCATTGACGTCTTCGATCGCTACGACGTGGGGATCTCGATCAGCCTGGATGGTCCGGCCGAACTGCATGATCGGAATCGTCTGGACCGACACGGCGACGGTTCGCACGAGCGCGTGGTGGCCGGCGTTGCTCGACTCGTCGCGCACCCGGCGAGAGAGCGGCTGTTCAGTGGATTACTCGCGGTTGTCGATCCGACGTCGGACCCTACCGAGGTGTATGAATTCCTCAAAGCCACCGGGGCGCCGTCGTTCGACTTCCTCTATCGGGACGGAAACCATGACGCACTTCCTCCAGGGAAGAGCCGGACGGACTCGACCGAATACGGCGACTGGATGGTGCGCCTGCTCGACCACTATCTCGCTGACCTGACCCCGCCTCGAATCCGCGTACTCGATGACCTCATCCGTCTCATCCTTGGCGGCCGTGGCCGCAAGGAAGGTATCGGGCAAGACGAGTACGGCATTCTTGTAATCGACACCGACGGTCGTATCACTCGCAACGATACGCTGAAGGTGGCTTACCCCGGCGCTGATCGTTTTCAGCTTGAGCGTTCAATCGTCAACCGAGATCTCCTTGACCAGCTCGATGGCGCAGAGCTTGACGAGTACTTTGCCCTCCAGTATCCGACATCCCCGACCTGCGAAGCCTGTCCCGAGCTGACCATATGCGGCGGAGGAATGCCTGCGCATCGCTGGTCCACCGAGAACGGCTACTCCAACCCGACCGTCTTCTGTAGCGACCAGCTTGAACTGATCTCGGCTGTCAAAGACCGCCTCTCCATCGCCGCCAAGGGAAATGACCGACACGAGGAATCGCCGTGACGACCAACTCTCCGCCTGAACAAGGCGCATTGCAGGTATCCGATACGACGGCGTGGCCGCGGCCAGATCTGGGTGCCCGGGAGGTGGCCGCAACTCCGTTTCGATACGCGACGTTGGCTGAGTGCTTCACGCCGCAGACCGGTGAGCACGTGCTCGAATGGTTTGAACGCGACGCGCCGTGGGTCGCGAAGCGGACCGACTTCTACGAGCAGTACGAGTTCAGCTGCTGGGACAGCGCATCGCCGACAGCTTCCTACCTGACCAGACACGACGTCCTCGATGCTGTCGGCACCGCGATGACAGGAATGTTCGGATGCGAGTTCGAGCCGGACGTCAGCGTCGTGTGCCACAAGCTCGTGCGCGGGCATCGAATCGGCATACACAACGACTACCTCGTCGGAGAAGAGTCACACCGACTGACCGTCCAGCTGAACCGCGGTCTCACTGACAGAGATGGCGGCTTTCTGATGCTCTTTAGCTCTGGCGACCCCGCCGATGTTCACCGTGTGCTGCGTCCGCAACACCTGAGCGCACTCGCGTTTGAAATATCGCCCGACTCTTTTCACGCGGTTTCCGAAATGCATGGTGGAGCGCGATACACGGTCATTTACTCGCTCCGAGCTCGACGTGACTAACTCCCTCAGTCTGCGCCTGGGCAAGGAAGATCCGCTTTGGTTCCCCGACTTGACGGCCGAATTGGTAGCGGACTTCATGTCGCGCAATCAGGTGGAGCCGAGTCTCATCGAACAGTACGGGACTTCTCGCTGGTTGGCGGGCAATGTGGGACCTCCCGCACCCGACGGCGGTGACATTCGATTTGGGCCTCACATAGCGAAGATTGAACACTTGTCGAGCAAGACAGCGGCAGCCTTCGAGGGTCTGCACTTTGCTGACGGTCATGATCCGCAGATCCGTGAGCGGATCCAAGCGGCGGCTGACGTCCTTACGCACGTCCCGAGCATGGCTGAGAGTATCGGCTCGGTCGTGAAGGTGATCCATCCGATTCAATCCCTGAGGGACCACGACGTCAGTCACAGCACGCCTGAACTGCCGTTCTCAATCTTTGTCTCGATACCGGAAAAGGACGAGCGGGATGCATTGCTGAGGGTGGCCGAGTCGCTCATCCATGAGGCGATGCACCTTCAACTCACTCTTGTGGACTCAATCGAGCCTCTGGTCGTAGATGATCGCGCAAGCGGCTACTCGCCGTGGAAGGATGAAGTTCGACCCGTCACCGGACTTCTGCACGGTCTCTACGTCTTTGCAGTCATTCACCAGGCGTTCGGCATTTTGACGGGCGTACGCGGCGAGTGGCGCCAATACTGTCGCAAACGTAGTAATACGATCGAACGTGAGATTGCCTCACTCTCGGAGGCGCCGAAAGGACTTTCAGAAATGGGCATCGATTTGTGGCGGCGTTGTCTTGAAAGCATTGCAGCTTGAGTAGAGCTTCGACGGTCACGGCCGGTTGGCGTGGTCGACGCGAGCCCTGCGGTCCGGAGCGTATGGCGCTAGTCTCCCGCTTTTGCGAGTGGGGCTGCCCGATCATTGATCGGATACCTGATAGGTGCTTCCGACCTGCAACGATGGGACTTGTCGAGGGTCCTGTCAGCTGCAAGGAATGAAGCACTCTCCAGGTGAACAGGCGTATCGGGCCGTACCCTTCTGTCCGTGTCCCAGGTGACGGGGACTCGGTGGTTCCGCAGGCTGCCGGGCTCTACCGGTGGAGACGATCCACAAGCCCGGTCCGGACACGGCGATATCGGCCGCGCTGACGCGGTGGTGCAAGCCACGCGCGATGCAGGACCCGGGCAGGATCCTGCTGGACCTCGCGCCGGCGGTGGCACTGGACGGCGACTGCTCGTCGGGCATCGGCGTGCTGCGAACCGAACATGTGGTGCTCAGGCCGGCGGCCTCCGACCCAACCGTCTCGCGGCTCGTCGAGACACAGGCTGCGGCCGACTCCTCCGCACCGACAGCGGTCCGCCGGGCCAGGGCCGAAGTCCGCGAGCGAGTGTGGAAGCTGTCCGGCAGCAATGTGCCCGACGCCGGTGGCGAGGTCATCGTGGAGATCGCCAGAGTGCTGGTCCTGGCGCACTCCGAGAAGCGGAACGTGCTCGCCACGCGGAAGATCATCAGCACCGACTCCGCCAGCGGTATCGACGACTTCGTCAATTGGCTCACCACATGGGGCCGGTGGTTGTCCTACTTGGTCGGCATGACCATCACTGACGCGGTCCACCACGCCTTATTGCAGGTCCCCCACCGCCCGGCAGAGCTCCAGCGTCGGTCCAGCCCTGGTTCTCGAAGCGCTTCGACCTCTCGGGGCAACCGTCGGCGCATTCGGAGAGTCGTACCCGCAGTGACCGAAGAACGTGAACAGCACTGCGTGGGGTTGTCGCCGACCGTCTCCGCGGCAGCACGCAACGGAAGTCTCGCCCTCGCGGCCGTGGCGAGTTGGAGCGACCTCCTGCTGGTCGTGCAGGGGCGGGTGCTTCCCGGCTGGGGGGTGAGTGCAACTCTCCTGATCCTGGCGCTCGTTCTCCGAAGGACCCTCACCCGGGTGGGCAGCCCGGCGGGGGCTCCGAAGCTCCCACGGAAACGAGCCACGTGGGCATCGCTGGGCAACACCCTGCTGATCGCCATGGCGGTGCTCGGCACCGTATGGGGAGCGGCGGACGACCTGATCTCCAGCGCGGAGTACCACGTACTGCGCCCCGCGGGGCCCGGGGGCTGCACGGCGGTGGTACGGGAGACGTCCTTTCTTATGATCGGCAATGGGGAAGCGTACGCGGTGGGGCTCACCGGCCTGGCCCTGGGCGAGTCGGGATCGTGGACGGTCGATGATGGTTACCGGCCCGTCGACGCCGGCACGTACGAGTTGGGCTGGGAGCGGGACAGCGGTCTTCTACGAGTCAGCGGCACGAGCACCGATCCCGTTGTCCGTGGCGGATCAGCCGACATCCACTGCGGGTGGTGAAGCCGGTCAGGCCCACCGGCATGCCCTGGCCAAGAAGACCGCCCCACTCGGCGCCTTTACGGGTGCCACGTGCCACTCGCCGGCCGGCATGCGGCGTGCTCACAGGTGGGCGTCCAAGAACTCCCCGAGCGCTGTCCTGGACATGGGACCGCTTCCGGCCGCCATCGCCTCGCCCCGGTCGATCAGCACGAAGGAGGGCGCGCCGGTGACGCCGTACCGCCGTACGGGGCCGGGGCACCTTGCGATGTCGGCCCGCACGACGATCAGTCGGCCCTGGTGGACATCGGCCGCCTCCCCCACCAGGACATCCATTTCCTTGCACGCTGCCGCGGCCTTGGGCCACACCCCGTAGAAGTACGCGAGCACCGGCACATCCGCCCTCGCCAGGATGAACTCGAACTCGGCTTCCTCATGGGGCCGTTGGACCCTGTTCGCCATCGGCACTCCTCGACGCTCCACTCGGTGCGAGGCAGTGGGTGCCTCCTTGTGTCTGACCACCGCGACGGACGTACCGCCCGTCAGTGGGCCCTGCGGGCTCGGGCGGCCTTGCGGGCCTCCGCCATCGTGCGCGCCTCCGCGGCCTTGCGGGATTCCTTCGGCGGGCGGCCCGCGCGGGTACCCAGACCCCGGAACGCCGCGTTTCCGGTCTTCACCACGTCCTGCACCGGCGGGCGCTTCGCGCCTGTGATGCTGGTCAGCCTCTCCTCGCCGGAGCGAACCTGAGAGACCGTGGGCCGGATCCCGGCGTCCGACATCATCCGGTGCACGTCCTGGCGCTGGCCGGGCGTGACCAGCGTGACCACGCTGCCGGACTCCCCGGCACGCGCGGTGCGCCCGCCGCGGTGAAGGTAGTCCTTGGGGTCGGAGGGCGGATCCACGTTGACGACAAGGTCCAGATGTTCGACGTCGATGCCACGGGCAGCGACGTTGGTCGCCACCAGCACAGTGATCTCCCCGTTCTTGAACTGGGCGAGCGTGTGCGTGCGCTGCGGCTGGGACTTCCCGCTGTGCAGAGCACCCGCCCGTATGCCGCTGCTCCGCAAGTGGCGGGTGAACTGGTCCACACCGTGCTTGGTGTCCAGGAACATCAGCACCCGCCCGTCCCGAGCGGCGATCTCGGTGGCCGTCACGTACTTGTCGGCGGGATGGACGTTCAGTATGTGGTGCTCCATCGTCGCGACCGAGCCCTCCGCCCGATCGACCGCGGCGAACACCGGCTCACTCAGATACTGCCTGACCAGTTGATCGACGTTTCGGTCGAGCGTCGCGGAGAACAGCATCCGCTGCCCGCCGGGGGGCGTCCGGTCCAGGGCTTCCGAGACCTGCGGCAGGAAACCCATGTCACACATCTGGTCCGCCTCGTCCAGCACCGCGATCCGTACCCGGTCCAGATGACAGTCCCGCCGGGCGACGAGATCGGCCAGCCGTCCCGGCGTCGCGACCACGACCTCGGCGCCCGCCCGGAGCGCCGCCACCTGCCGACTGATCGCCAGCCCGCCGACGACAGTCACCGAGCGCAGCCCGAGCGCCTCCGAGTAGGGAGCCAGCGCCTCGCTCACCTGCTGCGCGAGTTCTCTTGTCGGCACCAGGACCAGCGCGAGGGGGCGCTTCGGTTCGGCGCGCCGGCCCGCCGTACGTGCGAGGAGCGCGAGCCCGAAGGCGAGGGTCTTTCCCGAGCCGGTCCGCGCGCGGCCGAGGACATCCCGGCCGGCCAGCGCACTCGGCAAGGTGGCCGCCTGGATCGGGAATGGCTCCCGTATCCCGAGCTTCGCCAGCACTCCCCGCAGCTGGACCGGCAGTTCCAGCTCCGCGAAGGAGCCGGCGGGCGGGAGGCCGGGCGTCACTGTCCCCGGCACCGAGAGTTCGCCTCGCGGGGAGCTCCCCCGGTCGGACCTGCCGGGTCCGGAGCGACCGGAGGCCGATTGCTTCGCCTTCATGGGGGGTTCCTCGTTTCGGCGCCCTGAACGGAACTGGGCCCGTACCTTGTCCGGCACGGGCCCAGGCTCTCTGCAAGCGTGACCCGACCTTACCAGCGCGCGCCTCGCGTCAGCCGTCCCGCGGGCAGCCCAGCTGCTAGGTCGGGTTCATGGTCAGGGCTGGACCGAGATCGGCCGGCGCCGCAGACCGCCGCCGGGTGTGTGCCACCCGCGCACGGCTCGCCAGTGCCGGCACGTGGCCGGGGGCGACGCCGAGCACTCTGTCGAAGTCCGCCACCGCTGCGTCGGAGTATCCGCCAGTCCGTTCGTCCCCGCCCCGATGCCAGTACGCGCTCAAGGATCCGGAGAGGCATTCGTACAAGGGCGGCCCGGGCCCGTCCTCCGTAGGAGGAGGGCCGCTGTCAGCCGTGCTGCCGTACCGGGATCTCCGCCTGCGGGCGCCCCTCCCACGTAGGCGTCGTCCCCGCGAGCTGGCAGACCATCAGATAGAAGGGGATCGGCGGGGTGTACGGCGTGGGGGCGCTCGGCCAGTGGATCAGCCGGGGGTGCGCGGCCGGGACCCGGGTCCCGGAGACGTAGAGCGCGGGCCGCGGCCAGTCCAGTTCGAGGTCCGAGCCGGCGGGGACGATCCACCACCACCAGTCGGTGTCGGCGAAGACGCAGCCGGTGCTGGGCAGCCTGCCCATCAGCCGGAACCCATGCCTCGCGGGGACGCCCACCGCGTCACACCCGAGCGAGGCGGGCAGGGTCGGCGGTACCGGCAGCTGTGCGAGGCCGTTCCCCTCGTCACGCAGCCCACGGGCGAACCGGCGCACCGCACTCATCAACACGGTTGCCCCGCTTCATGTGGCAGCTCGGCCCAGACGACACGCCCGGCTCCGTAGCCGGACGTGTCGTGTGTTCCCCAGCAACTGCTCACGGCGTCCACAAGAAGGAGCCCCCGGCCGCCCTCGTCCTCGGACGCACGGTGCAACTGGGGGCCCATGGGGCCGAAGCCCTGGTCCTCGACGGCTATGTGCAGTCTGCCGTTCCCTTCGCGCAGTTCGCATATGACGTGGTCGCCGGGGGCGTGGACGACGGCGTTCGTGACGAGCTCGGAAATGATCAAAATCGCGGTCTCCAGCGTCTCGTCCGCGGTGCCCCAGCGGGCGAGCCGCTCACGGGTGAGCTGTCTGGCACGGCAGACCGACTCGGCATGGGCCGGAAGTGCGAATCCGTAGCGTCGGACAACGTTGCCAGGGCACACGGTCATCAGCGGGGGGGTGAGCGCGTTACCAGGTGCCACGACCGATTCCTAACGGTGGGGAAGCAGCACCGTGCGAAACCTCCGGGCGGAGCACGACAACTGCATGAGCTGGTTCACCGAACCACTCTCTACCCGTGCGCGACACTTGGCAAGTAGCACTGTGAATTTTTCAGAGTGCCGTGTTCTTCCTGGCGAGGGCATGGCACACTGCTGGCAACCGTGCATGGGGAGGTTCCAAAGTGAGTGAACCGCGGTCTGCCCCGACCGTGGGACAGGTCGTACTCGGCAAACGTCTTATGGATCTGCGCGAGAGAGCAGGCCTGAAACGCGAGGAAGCCGCCAAGCTTCTCCGGGTGGCGGGGGCCACTGTCCGCAGGATGGAGACAGCCGAGGTCACGCTCAAAGTCCCCTATGTGCAGGTACTTCTGCGGGCCTACGGAGTCGGTGACGAGGAAGCCGCGGTCTTCGTCGAGCTGACCGAGGAGGCCAACAAGCCGGGCTGGTGGCAGCGGTTCCACGACATCCTGCCGGACTGGTTCAGCATGTACGTCAGTCTGGAAGGCGCCGCCTCCCTGATCAGGGCGTACGAACCGCACTTCGTTCCAGGGCTGCTCCAGACGGAGGGGTACGCCCTGTCGGTCATGCACGCCGGCGCCGTGGGACAGGTCCAGCCGGAGGCCATCGACCGGCATGTGGCACTGCGGATGCGACGTCAGTCACTGCTCACGAGGTCGGACGCACCCAAATTGTGGGTGATCATGGATGAGACGGTGCTTCGCCGTCCCGTCGGTTCGCCGGAGATCATGCGCGAGCAGGTCGACCGGCTCATCGACGCGTCCGAGATGAAAAATGTGACCCTTCAGATCGCGGAGTTCTCCTCCGGACACCACCCCGGAACGTACGGGCCGTTCGTGCTCTTCCGTTTCGCCATGCCCGAACTGCCCGACATGATCTACAGCGAGTACCTGACCGGCGCCGTCTATCTCGACGCGCGTCCCGAGGTGGCGACCCACCTCGAGGTCATGGACCGTATGGCGGCTCAGGCTGCAACTGCACAACGCACGAAGGAGATCCTCAAGGATGTCCGCAAGGAGCTGTGAATGGATCCGATATACAACGGCATGCCCGCCACCGACCTCGGCGCCGAAGGCTGGCACAAGCCGTGGAGCGGCGGCAACGGCGGCAACTGCATCGAGGCCATGAAGCTGGCCGACGGCAGAGTCGCCGTGCGCCAGTCCAACGACCCTGACGGCCCCGCGCTGATCTACACCAACGGCGAGATCGCCGCGTTCATCCAAGGTGCCAAGTCCGGCCAGGCCGACTTCCTCCTGACCTGACCTGACATGACCGACCGCACCTGACATGACCGCATCCGACCGCTGTGACCGGCCCGACCGACGTACCGCTATCCGACGAGATGCTGTGACCGGGACCGTACATCCTGATCGGCCGGATCCCGCCTGGTACGAGCCGATCAGGCCTGATCGGATCTGAACTCACCTGTTCCTTGCCACCAGTTCGCCGGCCCCCGCCGACGGCGCCGAGACTCATGGAGTGCACATGACCGGGCATGACGCCATTGACACCAGCAGGCCGCACCCTGCCCGGATGTACGACTGGTTCCTCGGCGGCAAGGACAACTATCCGGTCGACGAGGAGATGGCGCGCCAGCTCCTCGCACTGAACCCGCTCGGCCGGGAGATGGCCAAGTGCAACCGCGCCTTCATGCACCGGGCCACCCGCTGGCTCGGTGCGGAGGCGGGTGTACGCCAGTACCTGGACATCGGGACGGGCATCCCGACCGAGCCCAACCTGCACCAGATAGCGCAGGAGGTCGCCGCCGACTCCCGCGTCGTCTACACCGACAACGATCCGATCGTGCTCCGGCACGCCGAGGCGCTGCTGCGCAGCAGCGCCGAGGGTCTGACCGAGTACGTCCAGGCCGACGCGCGTGAACCCGACGAGATCGTCGAGCAGGCCGGGCGGATCCTGGACTTCAAGAAGCCGGTCGCCCTGTCGCTCATCGCGCTGCTCCACTTCGTCCCCGACGAGGACGGCGCGCACGAGCTGGTGCACAAGCTGCTGGAACCGCTGCCGTCCGGCAGCTATCTCGTGATCTCCCACACCACGGGCGACTTCGACCCGGACAACGTGGAGAAGGCGAAGGAGCTCTACAGGGCCAAGGGCGTGCCCCTCGCGCTGCGTTCGCGCGACGAGGTCGCCCAGTTCTTCGACGGTCTCGAGATGGTCGAGCCCGGTGTCTCCCTGGTGGCCGACTGGCGGCCGGAGCTGGGCGATGTCGTGCCTGTCCCCGACGACGCGGTCATCGCGGGATACGTGGGCGTGGCCCGCAAGCCCTGACGGCCCGGACCAACGGCACGGCGGCGACGGCGGGCCAACGAGCAGCAGGACAGGAACACAGCAGGACAGGAACACAGCAGGACAGGACTCACACGGCCCGGACCGGCGGGGGTCCGGGCAGGTAAGCGCCTCGGCGCCGCGGCACTCCCGGGGGGTGGCAGCGGCGCCGAGGCGTTTCCGGACACGGACGGGATCCCGCGCCGACGGCTCCACGCCCCGTAGAAAGCGCTTGTGCGCCCCGTCAGGGCGTCAGCACCGGCCCAGGGGACCGGAACGGGCGGGAGGCCCCGGCGGGCGCCCAGGGGCCGTTTGAGCCCTTTCCCGGCCGTCCCGGGACTCCGGCCGTCCGCAGGCGGGCACAATGTGCGGATGTCCCGACGCCCGACGCGCCCCAGTCGCACCCCGTCCACCCGGCGGACCTCGCCGAGTACAAGCACGAACGGCGGCACGAACACGAGCAGAGGCATGAGCAGAGGCACGAGCACCGGCAAGAGCGGGAGCGCCGCCCGGGACGACTCCCCGTGTCTGTGCGGACTGCCCTCCTCCTACGGAGAGTGCTGCGGCCGCTTCCACTCCGGTACGGCCGCCGCCCCCACGGCCGAGCGCCTCATGCGCGCCCGCTACAGCGCCTTCGCGGTGGGGGACGAGCCCTATCTGCTGAGCAGTTGGCATCCCGCCACCCGCCCCACGCGGGTGGACCTCGACCCGGCAATGCGCTGGGCGGGTCTGGAGATCCTGGCCACCACCGAGGGCAGTGCCTTCCACACCAAGGGCACCGTCACCTTCCGCGCCCGCTACACCCGCCGCGGTGAGAAGGGCACGCTGCACGAGCGCAGCCGCTTCGAGCGGCACGAGGGCGCCTGGGTCTACGTCGAGGGCACCTTCGTCGACTAGGACCCCAGGAGCTGTCCGGTGGATCAGCCGGACGTGAGGACGACGGATCAGCCGGACGTGAGGACGACGCATCAGCCCGACGCGAGCACCTCCGCCAGGTCGTACCGGACCGGCTCCTCCAACTGCGCGTACGTGCACTCCCCGGGTGTACGGTCCGGACGCCACCGGCGGAACTGCGCCGTGTGCCGGAAACGGTCGCCCTCCATGTGGTCGTACGCCACCTCAAGGACCAGCTCGGGGCGCACCGCGACCCACGACAGGTCCTTCTTGCCCGTCCAGCGGCTCGGCGCCCCCGGCAGTCTGGCGCTCTCGTGCGCCGACTCCCGCGCCCAGGCGGCCCACGGATGGTCCTCGGCCGAATCCATCAGCAGCGGCGCCAGCTCGTCCACGAGCTCGGCCCTGCGCTTCATCGAGAACGCGGCGCACACCCCCACGTGCTGGAGCGTCCCGCCCGTGTCGTACAGCCCGAGGAGCAGGGAGCCGACGACGGGGCCGCTCTTGTGGAGGCGGTATCCGGCCACGACCACGTCCGCGGTCCGCTCGTGCTTGATCTTGTACATGACGCGTACGTCCGGCCGGTACGGCAGATCCAGCGGCTTGGCGACCACCCCGTCGAGCCCGGCGCCCTCGTAGCGCCGGAACCACTCCTGGGCCAGCTCGGCATCCGTGGTGGCCGGCGCCAGATGCACCGGCGCCGAGACCCCGCCCAGGGCGTCGACGAGGGCGGCACGGCGCTCGGACTGCGCCGTGTCGAGCAGCGAACGGTCGCCGAGGGCCAGCAGGTCGAACGCGACGAAGCTCGCCGGGGTCCGTTCGGCGAGGGTCCTCACCCGGGAGTCCGCCGGGTGGATGCGCTCGCTGAGCCGGTCGAAGTCCAGCCGGCCCTCGTACGCGATCACGATCTCGCCGTCGACCACGCACCGCTCGGGCAGCTCGCGCCGGAAGGCGGTGACCAGCTCGGGGAAGTAGCGGGTCAGCGGTTTGCCGTTGCGGCTGCCGATCACCACCTCGTCACCGTCCCGGTGGACCAGCGCACGGAAGCCGTCCCACTTGGCCTCGTACTGCATTCCGGGCGGGATCTTGGCCACGGACTTGGCCAGCATCGGTTTCATCGGGGGCATCACCGGCAGATCCATGCCCTCGATTGTGCGCGGAACGAGGACGGTCCGCCCAATATGCGCGGTGGGGGAGCCGGGCCTACGGTGGCGCGTATGGCGAGCAAGGGTGCGGCGATGGAGCTGGAGGTCGGCGGCCGGGCCGTGCGACTGTCCAGCCCGGACAAGATCTACTTTCCCGATCGGGGCTTCACCAAGCTGGACGTGGCTCAGTACTACATCGCGGTGGGCGAGGGGATCACCCGCGCCCTGCGGAACCGGCCGACCACCCTCCAGCGGTACATCGAGGGCATCTCCGGCGAGTCCTTCTACCAGAAGCGGGCGCCGAAGAATCTGCCCGACTGGATCCCCACCGCCCGGATCGCCTTCCCCAGCGGACGCACCGCCGACGAGATCTGCCCCACCGAGCCGGCCGCCGTGCTCTGGGCGGCGAATCTCGGCACGCTGACCTTCCACCCCTGGCCCGTACGGCGGGGGAACACCGAACACCCCGACGAACTGCGCATCGACCTGGACCCGCAGCCGGGCACCGACTTCCAGGACGCCGTCAGGGCCGCCCACGAACTGCACGCCGTCCTCGACGAGCAGGGACTGAACGGCAGACCCAAGACCTCCGGCGGACGCGGACTGCACGTCTTCGTGGCGATCGAACCGCGCTGGACGTTCACCCAGGTACGGCGCTCCGCCATCGCCGTCGGCAGAGAGCTGGAACGGCGTATGCCCGGCCGGGTGACCACGGCGTGGTGGAAGGAGGAGCGCGGCGAGAAGATCTTCGTGGACTACAACCAGACGGCGCGCGACCGCACGATCGCCTCCGCCTACTCGGTACGCCCCAATCCCTACGCCACGGTCTCCGCGCCCCTGCGCTGGGAGGAGCTGGACGACGTCTCGCCGCGCGACTTCGACGTGGCGACGATGCCGGCCCGCTTCGCCGAGGTCGGGGATCTGCACGCGGACATGGACTCCGAGGCGTACAGCCTGGAGGGCCTGCTGGAACTGGCCGCCCGCGACGAGCGCGACCACGGCCACGGCGATCTCCCGTACCCGCCGGACTACCCGAAGATGCCGGGCGAACCGAAGCGCGTCCAGCCGAGCCGCGCCCGCGAGGACCCGCCGGACGCGCCCTAGCCCCGGTCGCCCCCCGCCCCCGTCCCGCACCCCGGCCCCCGCGCCCGTCCCCGAACGGCGAAGTGCCCCCTCCCGTGAGGGAAGGGGCACTTCTGTCGGCTCGGCCTCCTAAGGAGGCGTCACATCGAACCGGTCCCGATCAGAGCTGCTTGATCCGGATGTCGCGGTAGGAGATGACGTCCGTCGTGCCGTGCACCTGGAGACCGACGTAGCCGGACGAGTAACGCCGTCCGTCGGTACCCACGTCACCGGCGCGCGGCGGAGTGAACTCCTGGCCGCCGATGTTGTCGAACTCGTTGATCACGACACCGTTGCGCAGGATGGTGTAGTGCTGGTCGACCACCTTGATCTCGTAGTCGTTCCAGCTGCCCTTCGGGGTGACGCCCGCACCGGCGAGGCCGACGCGGTCGAAGCCGTAGAGCGATCCCGTCTTGTACATGTCGCCGTCCGGGCGGTCCAGGATCTGGACCTCGTGCCCGTAGTTGATGGCGACCCACTCCGGCCGGCTCTCCAGCGGGTGACCGTTGACGTTCGGGAAGCGCACGAAGACACCGCCGTTGGCGTTGCCCGTGCCCGGCGCGTCGTCACGGAACTGGAGCTTCAGCGAGAAGTCGTCGTACTTGCGCTCCGGGAACCACAGCATGCCCATGCCCTCGACGGTGGTGCTGCTCGTCATGGCGCCGTCCGCGGTGAGCGAGAACTTGCCGCCGCCGACCTGGGCCCACTTGGAGAAGCTGTCCTCCGTGCCGTCGAAGATCGTGCGGTAGCCGGTCGTCTGACCCGGCTTGCCGATCTTCGACTGCTTGGCGGCCTTCGTGATCTTGGTGTGCTCGCGCTTGTCGATCACACCGTCCGACTGGAGCTTGTCGAGAACCGCGTCGACGTGCTTCAGGAACAGCGCGTGCGAGGACCAGTCCTTCTCGTCCTCTATCAGCTCGTTGATCGTGCAGCGGCTGGTGGTGAGCCGGTTCGGCACACCCGTGTCGACCGCACCGACGATGACCGTCAGCCGCACGTCGTACTCGGGGCAGTTGGGGGCGGGAACGCCACCGCCCTTGGCGATGGTGAACGTCACCTCCTTGGCCACCGAGGTGTTGCCCGACTTGTCCGTCGCACGGTGCGCGAGCTTGTGGTAGCCCACCGCGTCGACGATCACGGGCTTGGTGTACGCGAGGTAGGGACCGCCGTCGAGCGAGTACTCGATCTTCTCGACACCCGAGAGGTCGTCCGTCGCCTTGAGCGTCGCCGTGGCGCTGGTGATGTACGCGCCGTCGGAGTTCTTGTCACCGCTCACGGCCGCGGTCGAGACCGGCGCCGTCGTGTCCTCCGCCGGGGGCTCGACGACCTTGAAGTCGACGGCCTTCTCGGCGGCGGCGTTGCCGGCCTTGTCGGTGGCCCGGTAACGGACCTTGTGCGTACCGACCTCATGGACCATCACCGGCGCGTCGTAGGTCTGCCAGGCCCCGTCGGCGCCGATCGCGTACTCGATCTTGTTGACACCGGAACCGGCGTCGGACGCGGTCACGGTGACCGTGGCCATGCTCAAGTACGCGCCGTCCGCGTCCTGTTCACCCGACACGGTCGCCGAGGTCTCCGGCGCGGTCGTGTCGCCGGTGTCCGGCGCGACGACCTTGAACTCCGCCGTCTTCTCGGCGGCGACGTTGCCGTCCTTGTCGGTCGCCCGGTATCTGATGGCGTGGTCGCCGACCGTGTTGACCACCACCGGAGTGGTGTACGGCTGCCATTCGCCGTCGGCCCCGACCGCGTACTCGACGGTGTCGACACCCGAGCCCGCGTCGGTGGCGGAGAGCGTCACCGTGGCCTGGCCGACGTACGCGCCGTCACCGTTCTGGTCGCCGTCTATTTTCGCGGCCGTCTCGGGCGCCGTGGTGTCCTCGCCGCCGCCACCCTCGGTGACGGTGAAGGTGCCGGTCATCGTGCCGTGACCGGGGATCGTGCAGAAGTAGCGGTAGGTGCCCGGGGTCAGTACGACCTCGGCCGTCTGCTTACCGCCCTGCGCGTCCTCCGGACTCGCCATCAGGTTGAGCGTCACGTCGTTGTTGTAGTCGGGGTTCGACGTGTCGAACGTGACCGTGTGCGGCATCGACGTGGTGTTGCCGGTGGCCTTGCTGTTCTCGAAGACGATCGTCGCGGGACCCGCGACAGCCGTCGTCGGGAACGTCTGGTACGCCGTGGTGGAGTTGCCCGCCGTCCAGTTGAGTACCTGGGCCGCCGCCATCGGCGACTTGCCGTTGTCGTCGCGTCCGTACGCCTGTGTCGAGGTCAGCCCCAGCACCAGCATCAACGAGCCCAGCAGGGCCGTCCACAGGCGTAGAGGTCGGTGTCTCAGTGCGCCGCGTTGCCTCACTGCGCCGCCTTCCTGGCCAGATCCGCGGCGGCGGGTGTGGCCTCGCCGCCCTTGTACGTCACGCGCCAGAGCGCGGACTTCGCGTCGGACGTGAAGAACCCACGTCCGTAGTCGAGCACGTACAGCGAGCCGTCCGGGGCGAACTTCCAGTCCATGAGGTTGCGGATGCCGCTCTCACCGACGGGGATGATCTCCTTCAACGACTCCGCGTGCACGGGCAGTCCGCCCTTGCCCGCGGTCTTGGGGTCGAGCTCCACGGCGTGCCTGGGCTGCGTCTGGTCGTAGAAGTCGCCCACGAACCACTTGCCGTCCCAGTACGACGGCCAGCCGTCGGCCGTCGCCTTCTCCGCGTCGAACCGGTAGAGGGGACCGTTCATGGTCGCCTGGCCACCGCCCTTGAGCCACGGGAGGAGGTAGGTCGCCTCCGCCTGCTTGTAGCTCGGGATGCCGTTCGCGTCACGCGGGTAGTCCGGCGCGCCGCCCTGGGGCGAGTACCAGATGGTGTTGCCCGTGATCGGCGGGATGTTGACGAGACCGTCGTTGTTCGGGGACTCGTTCTTCGGCGCGTCGCAGTTGTACCAGCCCAGCGGCTTCGACGGGTCCGGCAGGTTGCGGTCGCGGTAGGGCTGCTTGTTGCCCATGCAGTACGGCCAGCCCTGGTTGCCCGCCTTGGTGATGGCGGCGAAGGTATCGTACTTCGCCGGACCCCATGTGGTGCTCGGCGCGCCCGCGTCGGGGCCGACCCAGCCCGCGTACAGCGTGTCGGTCTTCTTGTCGACGGAGATGCGCGCCGGGTTACGGACACCCATCACATAGATCTCGCCGCGGGTCTTGTCGCCGCCCTCGGCGGTCTCCTCACCGGTGAAGAGGTTGCCCTCGGGCAGCGTGTACGTGCCGTCGTCCTCGGGGTGGATCCGCAGGATCTTCCCGTTGAGGTTGTTGGTGTTACCGGCCGTACGGCGCGCGTCCGCGAAGGAGACGCCCTTGAAGTTCGGCTGCGGGTTGTTGCCCGAGTAACCGTCGCTGAAGCCGGAGGAGTTGTTGTCCCCGGTCGCGATGTAGAGGTTGCCCTTGGAGTCCCACGCCATACCGCCACCCGAGTGACAGCAGCTGTGGATCTGCACCGGCCAGCCCAGCAGCTTCTTCTCGCTCGCGAGGTCGAGCTTGTTGGTCGCGAGGTCGAGAGTGAACCGCGAGACCCGGCGCTCGGCCATGTGGGTGTCACGGTTGATCCCCGAGTGGGGTGTGTAGTGCAGATACACCCAGCCGTTGGTCATGAAGTCGGGGTCCAGCTCGATACCGAGCAGGCCCTCCTCGTTCTTGACCAGCTCGTCGCCGCCGCCCTTGTTGCCGAAGATGGTCAGGCCGCCGGCCTTGGTGACCTTCTTCGTCTTGGGGTCGTAGACGTGGATCTGGCCCTCGCCCTTGCCGATGTCCGGGTTCGCCCAGTCGGTGACGACGGGCTGGGTGTTGTCGCCGCCGCCGCGGCCGATGTAGAAGATTCGGCCGTCGGGCGCGACGACGGTGCCGTGCGGCTCGCCGATCTGGTCCGACTCGCCTGGCTTGTTGGGCTGGGTGACACGCTCGGCCGTGTAGTTCGAGGTGATGGTCGCCTTGCAGTCGGCCCGCGAGATACGCGTGGTCCACTGGAGGGCGCCGCGCAGGTGGTCGCGGAAGTCGGTCTCGGCGTACGAGTCGACGGTGGCGCCCATGCCGGTGTAGAAGGAACGGCCGCCGTCGTAGTCCCGGCACCAGGAGATCGGGTGGTCCGCGCCGTTGGCGCCCTCACCCGGCTTGTAGGTGCTCTCCCGCAGGCGGGCGACGGTGTGCACGTCGCCGGTCGGGTTCTGGTCCCAGTTGAACCACTTGTCGGAGCGCTTCCACTCCTTCGGCAGGTTCTTGGTCGCGGGGTGCTGACGGTCACCCACCTCGACGGTCGCGCGCTGGACGGTGTCCGGGCTCGCGTCGTCGGGACGGGCACCGATCAGTCCGGTGAACCACTCCGAGTACGGCTCGGTGCGCGCCGCGTCCCGGATACCGAGGAAGCCTCCGCCGGCTTCGACGAAGGCTTCGAGTCCGGCCTCCTGCTCGGGATCCAGCACATCGCCGCCACCCGTCAGGAAGACGACCGCGTTGTACTTGCCGAGCTTGGTGGCGTTGGTGAAGACCGAACCGTCACCGTTGGTCTCGGTCTTGAACCGCTGTGCGGCCGGGCCGGTCAGGCCGATCTTCTCGATGGCCTCGATCCCGGCGTTGACGATCGGGGACTCTTCCGACGTCGAGCCGTGGAAGACGAGTACCTTCACGTTCTTACCGCCGGGCGGCGAAGGAAGGGACAACGTTGTCGACGGCGGCTCAGGGTACGGACCGGCCATGGCGTTTCCGCCTAGCAGAGTCGCGGCCATGGTGCCGGCCACCACGGCGGCGGCCATTGCGCGCCGGGATCTTGACCGGCGATGTGGTACGCGCTGCATGTGTTCACCCACCCATCTTTGGTCACAGCAACAGGCGTGAAGCTAGACCTGTTTCGGTGGCGAGCCAAGAGGTATCACCAGAATGGAACTAACTTTGTCCTGAGTGTGGATAAACGAAGATCCCCGAGCTACCGTGTGGCCGTCCCGGGGCTTCACTGTGTCCCGACAGTCTCAGCACCGCATGTGGGGAGTTCGGCATGGCGATGGACAGACGGAGTTTCAACCGGCGCCTCATGGCCGGCGGCGCGGTCGCGGCAACTGGCGTGACATCGTTGTCCGTTGCCTCGGCCTCTTCGGCCGCCCCCGCGCCGACCGCCGCCGCGGCGGGCCCGAACCGGGCGCCCGCCGGCGGCAAGGTGCACCATCTCACGATGGTGGCCGAGCGGTTGGGCACGGGGAAGATCGGCTACGGCTTCGAGAAGGGCAAGGCGACCGTCCCCGGCCCGCTCATCGACATCGTCGAGGGCGACACCGTCCACATCGAGTTCACCAACCTCACGGACGTCGACGCGAGCCTGCACGTGCACGGCGTCGACTACGACATCGCCAACGACGGCACCCGTATGAACAAGAGTCATGTACCGCCGGGTGGGAAGCGTACGTACACCTGGCGTACACACAAGCCGGGCAAGCGTGCTGACGGTACGTATCGCGAGGGCAGCGCGGGCTACTGGCACTACCACGACCATGTCGTCGGCACGGACCACGGCACGGGCGGCATCAAGCAGGGCCTCTACGGCGGTCTGGTGGTCCGCCGGGAGGGTGACATCCTCCCGGACAAGCAGTTCACGATCGTCTTCAACGACATGCAGATCAACAATCTGCCGGGGGCTCAGAGCCCCAACTTCGAGGCCACGGTGGGTGAGCGCCTCGAAGTCATCATGATCACGCACGGCGAGTTCTACCACACGTTCCACATCCACGGTCACCGCTGGGCCGACAACAGGACGGGCCTGCTCAGCGGCGCGGGCGACACCAGCCGGATCATCGACAACAAGATCACTGGACCGGCGGACTCCTTCGGGCTCCAGATCATCGCGGGCGAGGGCGTCGGCGCGGGCGCGTGGATGTACCACTGCCACGTACAGAGCCACTCCGACCAGGGCATGGCGGGCCTGTTCCTGATCGCCAAGCCGGACGGCACGATCCCCGGGTACGAGCCGCACCACCCCCAGGCGGCGAAGAAGAGCGCGAAGGGCGCGACCGCGAAGGGCGCCCACGCGGGCCACTGACGGCGCAAGCGCCACCACCGGCCGCGGCCGGACGGACCGACACCCGGCCCGCCCGCCGCGGCCGGCCGCGTGTCGGGCCCATCCAGCGCGTCGGGCCCGTGCCGCGTGTCGGGCGCCCGCACCGCGTGTCCGGCTCGTGCCGCGCGCAAAGACCACCCCGCGTGGTTCGGCCACCCGTGTCCGCCCGGCCGGAAAGTGGTGGGCGTACGGGCCCCGGGCGCGGCGTGGAGACCCCGGTTCCGCTCTCCTCTCGTACACATGCGGGGGGTCCCGATCGGTAGCAGACTCGGGAGTGGAAGCGTTACGGGGGGTCTCTCTGAGGAGCCGCGATGCTCACCACGCGTTATGTGCAAGGTTCACCGAACTGGGCCGATCTCGCCACGCCCGACATCGAGGGCGCGAAGTCCTTCTACGGAGGCGTCCTCGGCTGGGACCACGTGTCGGCCGGTCCCGAGTTCGGGGGCTACGGCATGTTCCGGCTGAACGGCAAGACCGTCGCGGGGGCCATGCAGCTCCCCGTCGAACAGGCCCCGCCGTCCTGGACCCTCTACCTCCAGACCTCGGACGCCGACGCCACCGCCACGGCCGTGAAGGACAACGGCGGCACGATCGTCAACGAGCCGATGGACGTCAGGGACCTCGGCCGCATGACCATGTGCGAAGACCCCGCGGGTGCGGACTTCGCCACCTGGCAACCGGGGACGAACGCCGGCCTGGAGGCCGTCGACGGACCGGGCACCCTCTGCTGGGCCGAGCTCACCACCCCGGACAAGAACGCCGCCACCGGCTTCTACGGCTCCGTCTTCGGCTGGGAGTCGAGCACGATGCCGATGCCCGGAGGCGACGGCGACTACACGATGGTCCATCCCGCCGGCAAAGGCCCGGAAGGCATGTTCGCGGGGATCGTCCCCTCGGAGGCCGACCCCACCTCCGACACGACCGGGCCGAACTGGCTCCTGTACTTCGGTACGGCCGACTGCGATGCTGCGGTGGCGAGCTCGGACCGGCTGGGCGGCACGACCGTCCAGGAGCCCACGGACATCGAGGGTGTCGGCCGTTTCGCCGTGGTGAACGACCCGTACGGCGCTCGTCTCGCGTTCATGCAGGGCTTCTCGCAGGACACCTGAGCGGGGCCGGAAACAGCCCTTGCGGCTCTCCCCATCTGCTCGTTGATCGAATGTTTATGGCCACCAGGCAGCGTGTGCGCCATGCAGATCGATGCAATGAAAACCCTCACCGGCCTCACCGGGCGTACGGGACAGGAACTCGCCTGGCAGGAGAACGCCCTGTGCGCCCAGACAGGGCCCGAGTTCTTCTTCCCGGCCCCCGGCTCGTCCACCCGCGAGGCGAAACAGCTCTGCGGAGCCTGTGAGGGTCGGCGCGCCTGTCTTGAATACGCCCTCGACAACGACGAGCGCTTCGGCGTGTGGGGCGGGCTCTCGGAGAAGGAGCGCGAGCGGCTGCGCCGCCGACGTTTCGGCGGCGCCGGAGCCGCGACGGCAGCGTCCGGGAGCGCCTGAGCCGGCTGAACCCGCGTCGTCGCCGTCTGGGCCGAACGGGGCGGAGACGGCGACGACGGGCGCGCCTGTGAGGAGGAGACGGGTGCCGGGGGACCGGGCCGTACGCCGTGCGGGGCGTACGGGACCCGATGCCGGTACCCGGGGGAGCTCCGCCTCGTGGAACGGCACACCCGGTGGGACACGTGAACGGTCCGTGCTGCCCACCGGAGGGCCGGAGCGCCGCGTCGGCGCAGGACGACGTCGGCTCCGGACCGCGCGGGATCAGCCCACGAGGGTCAGCCTGCGGCGCGCGCGGCCATCCGCGCCTTGCGGGCGGCGAGCTTCTCGTCGAACTTGCTCGCCTCGGAGTCGAGCCCGCCCATGTACATCCCGAGCTCTTCCTGCGCCTTGAGCCCGTCGGGGCCCAGTCCGTCGATGTCGAGCACCTTGAGATAGCGCAGCACCGGCTGCAGCACGTCGTCGTGGTGGATGCGCATGTTGTAGATCTCGCCGATCGCCATCTGCGCCGCGGCGCGCTCGAAGCCCGGCATCCCGTGCCCCGGCATCCGGAACTCGACGACCACGTCGCGTACCGCCCGCATCGTGAGGTCCGGGGCGATCTGGAAGGCCGCGCCCAGCAGATTGCGGTAGAAGACCATGTGCAGGTTCTCGTCGGTGGCGATACGCGCCAGCATCCGGTCGCAGACCGGATCACCCGACTGGTGGCCGGTGTTGCGGTGCGACACACGGGTCGCCAGCTCCTGGAAGGCGACGTACGCGACGGAGTGCAGCATCGAGTGCCGGTTGTCCGACGTGAAGCCCTCCGACATGTGCGTCATCCGGAACTGCTCCAGCTTGTCCGGGTCGACGGCGCGCGACGCCAGCAGATAGTCGCGCATCACGATGCCGTGCCGGCCCTCCTCGGCCGTCCAGCGGTGCACCCAGGTGCCCCACGCGCCGTCGCGGCCGAACAGGCTGGCGATCTCGTGGTGGTAGCTGGGGAGGTTGTCCTCGGTCAGCAGATTCACCACGAGGGCGATCTTGCCGAGATCGGTCACCTTGGACTGCTGCGGCTCCCAGGCCGTGCCGTCCTCGAAGAAACCGGGGAAGTTGCGCGCGTCGGACCAGGGCACGTACTCGTGCGGCATCCAGTCCTTGGCGACCTTGAGATGGCGGTTGAGTTCTTTCTCCACCACCTCTTCCAGTGCGTACAGCAGTCGGGCGTCGGTCCACGCCTCCGAACTGCCGAGATGGGGAGAGGTGAGTGTCACGGATGCTCCTGGGGACGGGAGTAGTACCTACGGGTTCGTAGGTTACGTGACCGTAGGTTAAGGGTGCGGTAAGGCGAGAGCCAAGACCTGATGCGCGATGCGCGCTTACAGGTGGTTATGCGCGCAGGTCGCGGAGCCGCACCGAGAGGCAGGTCACGCATCCCTCCAGTCTCTCGAACTCCGAGATGTCGACCTGGACGGGCTCGAACCCGAGATCCGCGAACAGTCCGGCGCTGCGCGGCGCGCTCGCGGCCATCAGCAGTTTCCCGCCACCGAGCAGCACCACATGTGATCCCGCCTCCTCGGGAACGGCCAGGAAGCGCGGGAAGAGCGACGGGTCGTCGACGAGCGGGGCGTGCCCGACGACCGTCCCGTCGGGCAGCGCGGTCACCGCTGATTTCAGGTGCAGCGCCTTGCTCACCGGTACGGCGACGACACGCGCGCCCAGCGGCTCGAACGCGGCGCGCACCTGCCGTACGCCCTCCTCGTTGGTCCGTCCGCCCTGCCCCACGTACACCGTGTCGCCGACCTTCAGCACATCGCCGCCGTCGAGCGTGCCCGGCTCCCGTACCCGCTCGACCGAACACCCGAGCGCGACGAGCGTCTCCTCCACGGCCGGGGTCTCCGGCCGGCGCGACTCGGCACCCGAACGGGCGATCAGCGCGACGTTGCGGAACATGACCACCGTGTCCTCGACGAACACCGCGTCCGGGCAGTCGTCGGCGGGCGCCGCCTCCACCGTCTCCCAGCCGTGCGCCCGCAGGGCCTCGGTGTACGACTCCCACTGCGCGAGGGCCAGTCCGGCGTCGACCGGTGTGCGCTCCAGATGGGTCACCAGGCCCTCGGCGAGACGCGGGCCGGGGCGTCGGATCAGGGCTTTTCCGTGCGGCATGGGGACCTCCGGATCGGGTCGTGGGCTCCTCGGGCCGAGGAGCCGTCCACGCTACGTCAGCCCGTACGCGCCGAAGAGGCGCGGTCACCGCGGCGGCACGGTCACCGGCGGGAGGCCCTCACATCCCGAGATCCCGCCGCAGGTACGCGGCGGTGAACGACTTGGGGTGGCGCAGCAGTTCGGCCGGTGTCCCCTCGAAGAGGATCTCGCCGCCGTGCTTCCCGCCGTCGGGGCCGAGGTCGACCACCCAGTCCGCGCGCTTGACCACCTCCATGTTGTGTTCGACGCAGATCACCGTGTTCCCCGCGTCCACCAGCCGGTCGAGCAGTGTCATCAGCGTGCCCACGTCCGCCATGTGCAGCCCGGTCGTCGGCTCGTCCAGCACGTACACGCTGCCCGTACGGTGCAGTTGGGTCGCCAGCTTGATGCGCTGACGCTCGCCGCCCGACAGGGAGCTGAGCGGCTGACCGAGCGTCAGATAGGTCAGCCCCACGTCGTTCAGGGTCCGCAGCTTGCGCAGCGTCGCCCGGTCGCCGCCGAACTGCCCCAAGAACGGAATCGCCTGAGCGGCCGTCATGTCCAGTACGTCGACGATGGACCTGCCTCCCACCCGGAGCGCCAGCACCTGCTCGCCGAACCGCCGTCCCTCGCACCTCTGGCAGACCGTCGTCACCGGGTCCATGAACGCCAGATCCGTCTGGATGATCCCCCGCCCCGCGCAACCGGAGCAGGCGCCCGAGGAGTTGAAGCTGAAGAGCCCGGGCTCGACGCCGTTCTCCCGCGCGTACAGCTTGCGGATGCTGTCCATCGCGCCGAGGTACGAGACCGGGGTGGAGCGCGACGAGGCCGTGATCGCGCCCTGGTCGATGACGATCGCGTCCGGGTGGGCCGCCGTGAAGACCTCGGAGACGAGCGTCGACTTCCCCGACCCGGCGACACCGGTCACCGCCGTCAGCACCCCGGCCGGGAACAGGACGTCGATGCCCTTCAGATTGTGCAACGCGGCCCCTCTCACCGGCAGTTGGCCGGTGGGGGAGCGGAACCCCTCCTTGACGGGGGTACGGCTCACGAGATGCCGGCCCGTGAGGGTGTCCGCCTCCCGCAGCCGCTCCACCGTCCCCTCGAACACCACCTCGCCGCCGTCCGCGCCCGCCGCCGGTCCCATGTCGACGACATGGTCAGCGATCGCCACCACGTCCGGGTCGTGCTCCACCACCAGCACCGTGTTGCCCCGGTCGCGCAGCCGCCGCAGCAGATCGTTCAGCCGTCCCACGTCCCGTGGATGCAGACCCACACTCGGCTCGTCGAAGATGAAGGTCAGCCCGGTCAGCGAACTCCCCAGATGGCGCACCATCTTGAGGCGCTGTCCCTCGCCGCCGGAGAGTGTGGTCGTCTCCCGGTCCAGGCTCAGATAGCCGAGCCCGATCCCCACCAGCCGGTCGAGCCGCTCGCGCGCGGCGGTGGCGATCGGCGTGGCCACCGGGTCGTCGATCGCCGCCAGCACGTCCACCAGGTCCCCGACCTCCATCCGGGTGCAGTCGGCGATGGACAGGCCGTCGATACGGGTGGCGAGAGCCGCCGCGTTGAGCCGCGCCCCGCCGCACGCGTCGCAC
Source organism: Streptomyces sp. NPDC058653 (assembly GCF_042716895.1). NCBI lineage: Bacteria > Bacillati > Actinomycetota > Actinomycetes > Kitasatosporales > Streptomycetaceae > Streptomyces > Streptomyces sp. NPDC058653. The sequence goes on from NZ_JBHXRM010000013.1 coordinate 68,877, forward strand.
ACCCGCTGCGCGGTGAACCTGCTCGCGGCCTCCATGCGCTTCTCCGACAGGCCGGCCGTGTCGCGCTTGAGGAAGAGCCGGGTGAAGCGGCCCACGACGCCCTCGAACCGTACGTCCGCCGAGCCGGTCCGCAGCTCCAGCCGGACGGTGAAGTCACCGCCGTGCAGCAGGAGTCGGCGCTCCTCGGCGGTGTACCGGTCGAGAGGCTTGTCCGGGTCGAAGTGCCCGGACCCGGCGTACAGGTGCCACTCCCAGTTGCCCACCGAGAGGCCCGGCAGCAGCAGCGCGCCGCCGTTCAGGGACTTCGACCAGTCGATTGCGCGGTCGAGATCGAGCCGTACGACCCTGCCCACGCCGTCGCACTCGGGACACATGCCGGAGGGGTCGTTGAAGGAGTACGCGCCGGCCGCCCCCGCGCTCGGCGTGCCGTACCGCGAGAACAGCACCCGGAGCACCGAGTAGATGTCGGTCATCGTCCCGACGGTGGAGCGGACGTTGCCGCCGACCGGCTTCTGGTCGATGACGATCGCCACCGACAGGTCGTCGATCGCCTCGACGTGCGGCCGCTCGTACTTGGGCAGCCGGTTCCTGATGAACGTCGAGAAGGTCTCGTTGAGCTGGCGCCGCGACTCCACCGCGATGGTGTCGAAGACGATGGACGACTTGCCGGAACCGGAGACCCCGGTGAAGACGGTGATCCGGTCCTTCGGAATGGTCAGCGAGACGTCCTTGAGGTTGTTCTCACGGGCGCCCACGATGGTGATGTTCTGAGGCATGGGCCCGAAGCTAATCGGGAATCCAGACAGCCTCTGTCCGGATTCCCGATCGCGCCCCCGATCGCGCCCCGATCGCGCTCTCGACGGTGCTCCCGACCGGCCTCGGGGACGGCTTCCCCGCCGCCTTCCGGGTCTCTTCCGCGGGCTCTACGACGGCGGCAGTCCCGCCCGTACCTCCTCCACCGTCGTGTCACGCAGCTCGCCGTCCAGCACCAGCCACCGCGTGATGCCGATCGACTCCAGGAACCGCACGTCGTGGCTCGCCACGACCAGGGCGCCCCGATAGGCCCCCAGCGCCGCCGTGAGCTTCCGCACGCTCGCCAGATCGAGACTGTTCGTCGGCTCGTCCAGCATCAGCAGACGGGGCGCGGGCTCCGCGAGCAGCAGGGCGGCGAGCGACGCGCGGAACCGCTCCCCGCCCGACAGGGTCCCGACCGGCTGGTTCGCCCGTGCGCCCCGGAAGAGGAACCGCGCGAGCCGCGCCCGGATCTCGTTGTCCGTGGCACCCGGGCGCGAACCGCGCGACGTTCTCCACGACGGTCAGCCCGTCGTCCAGGACGTCGAGCCGCTGCGGCAGGAAACGCGTCGGCACCAGCGCCTCGGCCTCACCCGCGACCGGTGCCAGCTCGCCCGCGAGCGTCCGCAGCAGCGTCGTTTTGCCCGCCGCGTTCCGGCCCACCAGCGCGATCCGCTCGGGGCCGTGGATCGCGAACTCGCCCCCGGCCCGGGCGCCGTAGCGCAGCCTCAGCTCCCGCAGACGCAGCACACCGATACCGGAGTGGACCTCGGTGGCGGGCAGTTCGATCCGTATCTCGTCGTCGTCACGCACCGCCTCCACCGCCTCGTCGAGCCGTTCCCTGGCCTCCGCCAGCTTCGTGGTGTGCGTGGCGCGGTGCTTGCCCGCCGACACCTGCGCCTGGCGCCGGCGCTCCTGCATGATCGTCTTCGGCTCGCGCCTGGTGTCCCACATCTTCTGGCCGTAGCGCTTGCGCCGGGCCAACTTGACCTCCGCGTCGGCCAGTTCGCGCTTCTGCCGGCGCACATCGCTCTCGGCGACGCGCACCATCCGCTCGGCGGCCTCCTGTTCGACGGCGAGGGCCTCCTCGTACGCGGGGAGGTTCCCGCCGTACCAGGTGACCTCGCCGTCCCGCAGATCGGCGATCCGGTCGACCAGATCCAGCAGCTCACGGTCGTGACTGACCACGACCAGCACCCCTGAGAACGCGGCGACGGCCTCATGGAGCCGCCCGCGCGCGTACCGGTCCAGATTGTTCGTCGGCTCGTCCAGGAGCAGCACCGACGGACGGGCCAGCAGCAGGGCCGCCAGCCGCAGCAGGACGCACTCGCCGCCCGACATCTCGCCGATGGTCCGGTCCAGACCGATATGGCCGAGCCCCAGCTGGTCGAGTACGGCACGCGCCCGCTCCTCGACGTTCCAGTCGTCGCCGACGGCGGCGAGGTTCGCCTCGCTCGCGTCACCCGCCTCGACGGCGAGCAGCGCCGCGCGGGTGTCGGCGACGCCGAGCGCCCGGTCGACACGGAGACCGGTGTCGAGCACGGCGTTCTGCGGGAGACGGGCGATCTCGCCCACCACGCCGATCCTGCCCTCGGTGGGGGTGAGTTCGCCGGCGATCAGCCTCAACAGGGTTGATTTCCCTGAACCGTTGAGGCCGACGAGGCCGGTCCTGCCGGGGCCGACGGCCAGCTGGAGGTCGTCGAAGACGACGGAGCCGTCCGGCCAGGCGAAGGAGAGGGCGGAGCAGGTGATATGGGGGGAAGTCGACATACGGGTCTCCAGGCTGCTGCGAAGGGATGCGAGGCAACGGTGGGAGACACCGGCAGAGGGCACCGGGGAAGGACGGCTCGACAGCCGAGGTCACACGCGGTGCGCGCGGGCGGTGAGCCGCGCGGCACGGTGTCTCATGACCTCAGAGGAACAACGTCCCACTCCGTTCGGCGACAACAGGACCGCTGTGCACGGTACGAGGGGGCGGGCGCCGGAGGCAACGCGTTTTACGGGAGGGGCGGGGGAGCCGGAGGGGTCCGGGCTTCAGCAGGCGTCGCGCAGCAACTCCGCGACGTCGTGGTCCAGATCGAGATACAGATGCTCACGGCCGACCGGCACGACGCCCAGGGAGCGGTCCAGGAAACGCCGTACCTCCGAGGTGCGGACATGGACCATCGCGACGCCCTCGGGGGCGTGGAACTCAAGGACCGTACGGTCGTAGCCGAACGGCCGCACCCGTACGTCACCGAGCCCGGCCGGTTCGTCCATCCCGACGGTCAGCAACTCCCGGGAGAACGCCCAGGAGACCTCCGTCCCCTCCAGCGTCGCCGTGGGCGGGAACGCCATCCGCACCGCGAACGGATCCTCGCCGTCGTAGCGCAGGGTCGCGGGAACGGTCTCCAGCTGCGGCGCCGAAGCGACCAGCCGGGCTTGCAGGGCCTGCTCGATGACGGTGGACAAGGCCAGCTCCCCTTCGCACGGCTCGGGCGGATGAGTCTCCTCCGCTACAGGGAAAGACGACGCAACGGGCTGAAGAGTGCTCGGTGAACGGCGTGACCTGCGTCACCGTTTTTGCTACCGGCGGGTCGGGTGCTCCACGGCGCCCCCGCGCCCCGGATGTACGTCGATCCGCCCGGCCGTGACGGGGTCCCGGCACTACGCTGGGCCCACCATGACGACGATCAGGACACCCGCCGACGAGGCCGAAGCCAGGGCGATCCAGGACGAGTTGCGCGAACTGGTCGTGCGGGGCGACGAGGGGCCGGCGGTCGGGACCGGGCTGGTGACCGGGGTCGACGTGGCCTACGACGACGAACGGGACATCGTCGCCGCCGCCGCGGTCGTCCTCGACGCGGCGACCCTCGCCGTCGTGGACGAGGCGACCGCCGTCGGCCGGGTCAGCTTCCCGTACGTGCCGGGACTGCTCGCCTTCCGCGAGATCCCCACCGTCCTCGCCGCCCTCGACGCCCTGACGTCGGACCCGGGACTGGTGGTCTGCGACGGCTACGGCCGCGCCCATCCCCGCCGGTTCGGGCTCGCCGCCCATCTCGGGGTGCTCACGGGACTGCCGGTGTTCGGCGTCGCCAAGAACCCGTTCACCTTCTCGTACGAGCAACCCGGCACCCGGCGCGGCGAGTTCACGCCCCTGCTCGCCGACGACGGTGAGGAGGTGGGCCGGGCGCTGCGGACGCGGGACGGTGTGAAGCCCGTCTTCGTCTCCGCCGGCCACCGGACCGGACTCGACACCGCCTGTGCGCACACCCTGTGGCTGACCCCGGAGTTCCGTATCCCGGAGACCACCCGCAGGGCGGACGCGCTCTGCCGTCGAGCGCTGAGCGAGGCCGTGGGGGCCGCGCCCGGAAACAAATACGACGCGGAGCGATGAGTTTCGCGCGGTGCACCGGTCTGCCCCTCGAAGAGAACGGCACACAGGCGAGGGGCAGGCGAACCGCGCCGAACAAGCTGACCCGCCGGCGGACCACGCGAGTGCCGCCGACGGGTCCGGTACGAGCGCGGCGGCCCGTGCTGGGGGCGGGCCGCCGCGCTCTCGCATCCGCAGGGGGGCGGCCGGGCCCGGCCGCCCGCCGGCTCTCAGCGCGCGTGCGCGACCCGGAAGACCATCCCGGCCGACCGCAGCCGCTCCAGCAGCGCGTCGCCCATCGCGGCGGCCGTGGTGACCTGCCCCGACGTCTCGGGGAGATCGTCGAAGGCCAGGCTCAACGCCACCTCGGCCAGCATCTTCGCCGTCTCGTCGTAGCCCGGGTCACCGCCCGCCACCTCCGTGAACACCCTGCGTCCACCGCCCTCGCCGACGAACCGCGCCATGAACCAGCTGCCGCTCCTGCGTGCCTCGCCCGGCCCCGTCCCCGGCTCGTAGTAGTTCGTCAGCGTCCGCCGGACCGCCGGAATCTGCGCCAGCGCGGCGCCCGCGCCCGCCGCCACCGCGCCGCCGAGCGCGACCGGCAGCGTCCTGACCCCGGCGAAGTGCCGGTAGCGGAAGTCGGGGCCGTACCGGGGCAGAGCCGCCGCCGAGCGCGCCACGACCCGCGCGTCCAGGGTGGGCAGCGGCAGCGCCCAGAAGCCGGTCTCCCTGTTGAAGTGCGGCCTGCCCAGCGGCCCGACCGCGCGCCGCCCGACCAGCCGGGGCTCGTGCAGCCGCCGCAGCTTCGCGGCCTCCATGGCCTGGCGCCCCCGGCTCAGCGCGTTCATCGCCGTCGCGAGGGTCCCGCCGGAGAAGAACGCGTTCGTGCGGACGAACCCGTCGATACGCAGCGGCACATCGGCGGGCAGCTGCTTGACCGTGAAGTACGCGCCCAGATCGTGCGGTATGCAGTCGAACCCGCAGGCGTGGATCAGCCGTGCCCCGGTCTGCCGGGCCCGGTCCTCGTACGCCACATACATCCGGTCGACGAACTCCTGCTCACCTGAGATGTCCGCGTAGTCCGTCCCGGCCTCCGCGCACGCGGCGACGAGGCCCTCGCCGTGCCGGACATAGGGGCCGACGGTCGTGGCGAGCACCTGGGTGGACTCGGCGAGCGACCGGAGGGAGGCCGGGTCGGAGGAGTCGGCCACCAGCAGCGGCAGGTCCGCGCAGTGCGGGGCGAGCCCGGCCAGCCGGTCCCGCAGCTTCTCCAGCCTGTCCCGGTCGCGGCCGGCCATCGCCCATCGGCACTCCTTCGGCGCGGTCAGGGCGAGATATTCGGCCGTGAGTGCTCCGACGAAGCCTGTCGCCCCGAAGAGCACCACGTGGTACGGGCGTTCTGCCCCGTTCTGCCTGTTCATCGAGTCCTCGCCGTTCGAGCCGGGCCGCTGTCGGGGGCGAAGGGTAGCGCCTGGGGCGGTGGGCCGGGGCAGGGGGTGAGCCGCGCCGGACGCCGCGCGGGCGCCCGTGGGTGGCCGCGCGGGATGTCATTCCGTGGAAGTCTGCGACCATCTAAGAAGAACAAGCGCTTGCTTGCCGAGCCGCCCCGGCGGGGCTTGTGCGGAGTGGTGGGCGTTCCTAACATCATTGCTGTTACATCGTTGGTGTCACACTGCTGGGGGCTCACCATGACAGCGACAGCGAGCGGCCGAGACGCCGCCGGCCCGGCCGCGAACGGCCCGCTGGCCGGGGTGCGGGTGGTCGAGCTGGCCGGTATCGGGCCGGGCCCGTTCGCCGCCATGCAGCTGGCCGACCTCGGCGCCGACGTCGTACGGGTCGACCGTCCCGGCGGCGCCGGGCTCGGCATCGACCCGCGGTTCGACCTCATGAACCGCAACAAACGCTCCGTGCTGCTCGACCTCAAGGCCGACGAGGGCCCCGCCCGGCTCCTGGATCTCGTGGAGCGCGCCGACATCCTCATTGAGGGCTACCGGCCCGGCGTCGCCGAACGCCTCGGCATCGGCCCCGAGGAATGCCTCGCCCGCAATCCCCGGCTCGTCTACGGCCGGATGACCGGCTGGGGCCAGGACGGCCCGCTCGCGCAGCGCGCCGGGCACGACATCGACTACATCGCCGTCGCCGGCACGCTCTCCATGTTCGGCGACGCCGACCGGCCGCCCACCGTGCCCGCCAACCTCGTCGGCGACTACGCGAGCGGCTCGCTCTATCTCGTCATCGGCGTCCTCGCCGCGCTCCAGCACGCCCGCACCCCCGGCGGCAGCGGCCAGGTGGTGGACGCGGCCATCGTCGACGGCGCCGCCCATCTGACCACGATGATCCACGCGATGACGGCGGCCGGCGGCTGGCAGGACCGGCGGGGGGCGAACCTGCTGGACGGCGGCGCCCCCTTCTACGGCAACTACGAGACCGCAGACGGCGAGTACATGGCCGTCGGCGCGCTGGAGCAGCGCTTCTACAACGAGTTCATCGAGCTGCTCGGCATCAAGGACGACGTCCCCGCCCGCAAGGACTTCGCGCGCTGGGACGGACTGAAGGCGGCGATCACCGCCCGGTTCAAGGAGAGGACCCGTGCCGAGTGGACGGCCGTCTTCGAGGAGTCCGACGCCTGCGTGGCGCCCGTCCTCTCGCTGCGCGAGGCCCCCGCCCACCCGCACCTGGTGGCCCGTGGCACATTCACCGACCACGCGGGCATCACCCAGCCGGCCCCCGCGCCACGCTTCTCGGCCACGCCCACCTCCGTACGGAGCGCGCCCGCGCTGCCGGGCGCGGACACCGAGGGGATCGCCGACGACTGGGACGTACCGAGCATCAGGAGCGGCACCGGTACACCTGGCGCCCCCGGCACACCTGGCACCGCCCCCGGCACCCCGAGCACGTCCGGCACCTCCCACGACTCCGAAAGGCCGCTGTCTTGAGTACCGAAGCGTTCGTCTACGACGCGATCCGCACCCCGCGCGGTCGCGGCAAGGCCAACGGTGCCCTGCACGGCACCAAGCCGATCGATCTCGTCGTCGGTCTGATCCACGAGATCCGCGACCGGTTCCCCGGGCTCGACCCGGCGGCGATCGACGACGTCGTCCTCGGAGTCGTCAGCCCCCTCGGCGACCAGGGCTCCGACATCGCGCGGACCGCCGCCGTCGCCGCCGGACTGCCCGACACCGTCGCCGGCGTCCAGGAGAACCGCTTCTGCGCCTCCGGCCTCGAAGCGGTCAACCTGGCTGCGGCCAAGATCCGTTCGGGCTGGGAGGACCTGGTCCTGGCCGGCGGCGTCGAGTCGATGTCCCGCGTGCCGATGGGCTCCGACGGCGGCGCCTGGGCGATGGACCCGATGACCAACATCCGTACGGGCTTCGCCCCCCAGGGCATCGGCGCCGACCTGATCGCCACCATCGGCGGCTTCACCCGGCGCGACGTCGACGAGTTCGCCGCCCTGTCGCAGGAGCGCGCGGCCGCGGCCTGGAAGGACGGCCGCTTCGCGCGCTCCGTCGTACCCGTCGTCGACGTCAACGGACTCACCGTCCTCGACCGCGACGAGCATCTGCGCCCCGGCACCACGGCCGACTCGCTCGCCGCGCTCAAGCCCTCCTTCGCACAGATCGGCGAACTCGGCGGATTCGACGCCGTGGCGCTCCAGAAGTACCACTGGGTCGAGAAGATCGACCACGTCCACCACGCGGGCAACTCCTCGGGCATCGTGGACGGCGCCTCCCTTGTCGCGATCGGCTCGAAGGAGACCGGCGAGCGGTACGGCATGCGCCCGCGCGCCCGTATCGTCTCGGCCGCCGTCTCCGGCTCCGAGCCCACCATCATGCTGACCGGCCCCGCGCCCGCCAGCCGCAAGGCACTCGCCAAGGCCGGACTGACCATCGACGACATCGACCTCGTGGAGATCAACGAGGCGTTCGCCGCGGTCGTCCTGCGCTACATCGGCGAGATGGGGCTCTCGCTCGACAAGGTCAACGTCAACGGCGGCGCCATCGCGCTCGGCCACCCGCTCGGCGCCACCGGCGCGATGATCCTCGGCACGCTCGTGGACGAACTGGAGCGCCAGGACAAGCGGTACGGCCTCGCCACGCTCTGCGTCGGCGGCGGCATGGGAGTCGCCACCATCGTCGAACGCGTCTGACCGTCCCCTCCGCACGGGCCACCACCCCACGCATCTCTACGGAGCAGCAGCATGAGCGAGTCCACCACCATCCGCTGGGAGCAGGACGGGACAGGCGTCGTCACCCTCGTCCTCGACGACCCCGCCCAGTCGGCCAACACCATGAACCAGGCCTTCCGGACGTCCGTCGCCGCCGTCGCGGAGCGCGCGGAGGCCGAGAAGGACGGCATCCGCGGCATCATCGTCACCTCCGCGAAGAAGACCTTCTTCGCCGGCGGAGACCTCAAGGACATGATCAAGCTCGGTCCTGACGACGCCCGGCAGGCGTTCGACGCGGGCCTCGCCGTCAAGCGCGCCCTGCGCACCATCGAGACGCTCGGCAAGCCCGTCGTCGCGGCCATCAACGGCGCGGCCCTGGGCGGCGGTTACGAGATCGCCCTCGCCTGCCACCACCGGATCGCCCTTGACGCGCCGGGCTCGAAGATCGGTCTGCCCGAGGTCACCCTCGGCCTGCTGCCGGCGGGCGGCGGCGTCACCCGTACCGTACGGCTCCTCGGCATCTCCGACGCGCTGCTCAAGGTGCTGCTCCAGGGCACCCAGTACTCACCGCGCCGGGCCCTGGAGAACGGGCTCGTCCACGAGGTCGCCGCCACCACCGAGGAGATGCTGGACCGGGCGCGCGCCTTCATCGACGCCCACCCCGAGTCGTCGCAGCCGTGGGACGTCAAGGGCTACAGGATCCCGGGCGGTACGCCGTCCAACCCCCGCTTCGCCGCCAACCTGCCCGCCTTCCCCGCCAACCTCAGGAAGCAGACCGGCGGCGCGCCCTACCCCGCGCCCCGGAACATCCTGGCCGCCGCCGTCGAGGGCTCACAGGTCGACTTCGAGACCGCGCAGACCATCGAGGCCAGATACTTCACCGAGCTGGTCACCGGGCAGACGGCCAAGAACATGATCCAGGCCTTCTTCTTCGACCTCCAGGCGGTCAACTCGGGCGCCAGCCGCCCCCAGGGAATCGAGGGGCGCCCGGTGCGCAAGGTCGCCGTCCTCGGCGCCGGGATGATGGGCGCGGGCATCGCCTACTCCTGTGCCCGCGCCGGTATCGACGTCGTCCTCAAGGACGTCACGGCGGAGGCGGCGGCCAAGGGCAAGGCCTACTCCGAGAAGCTGCTGGCCAAGGCGGTCTCCCGGGGCCGTACGACCGAGGCGGACCGGGACACGCTGCTGGCGCGGATCACCCCCACGGGCGACGTCGCCGATCTCGCGGGCTGCGACGCCGTGATCGAGGCGGTCTTCGAGGACACGGCGCTCAAGCAGCAGGTCTTCCAGGAGATCCAGGACGTGGTCGAGCCCGACGCGCTCCTGTGCTCCAACACCTCGACGCTGCCCATCACCGCCCTCGCCCACGGCGTCAGCCGGCCGCTGGACTTCATCGGCCTGCACTTCTTCTCACCCGTCGACAAGATGCCGCTGGTGGAGATCATCAGGGGTGAGAAGACCGGTGACGAGGCGCTCGCGCGCGCCTTCGACCTCGTACGGCAGATCAAGAAGACACCGATCGTCGTCAACGACTCGCGTGGCTTCTTCACCTCGCGTGTCATCGGGCAGTTCATCAACGAGGGTGTGGCGATGGTCGCCGAGGGCGTCGAGCCCGCGTCCGTCGAGCAGGCGGCGGCGCAGGCCGGCTACCCGGCCAAGGTCCTCTCCCTGATGGACGAGCTGACCCTCACCCTGCCCCGCAAGATCCGGAACGAGACACGGCGCGCGGTCGAGGAGTCGGGCGGCGCCTGGACCCCGCACCCGGCGGACGCGGTCGTCGACCGCATGGTGGACGAGTTCGGCCGCCCGGGGCGCAGCGGCGGCGCGGGCTTCTACGACTACGCCGAGGACGGAAGCCGCGTCGGCCTCTGGCCGGGCCTGCGTGAGCACTTCACCCGGACCGATGTGGACGTGCCGTTCACCGATCTCAAGGAGCGCATGCTCTTCTCGGAGGCGCTGGACTCGGTGCGCTGTCTGGAGGAGAACGTGCTGACCACGGTGGCCGACGCGAACATCGGCTCCATCATGGGCATCGGCTTCCCGGCCTGGACCGGTGGTGTTCTCCAGTACATCAACGGGTACGAGGGCGGCCTGCCCGGCTTCGTCGCGCGGGCGCGTGAACTGGCCGAGACGTACGGGGCGCGGTTCGCACCGCCGGCGTCACTGGTGGCGAAGGCGGAGCGCGGCGAGACGTACCACGACGGCTGACCCTTCACGCGGGCCGCCTCACCCGTCTCACCCGTCCGTGAACGCGGCCCGCAGCTCCTCCTTCAGCGACCGCTGGAACGCGGTGACCAGCGCCTGCACGACCAGCGGCTGCATGTGCGCCGACAGCGACCTCATCGCGGCCACCCGCTCCGGGTCCGGCTCGCCCTCCTCGTACGGATTCCACACCTCGTCCCGGAAGAGATGTGACAGCTCGTGCGCGGCCGAGCGGGTGTGCTCCAGCAGGACCGTGCGGGCCGCGAGGATCGTCTCGTGCGCGATCGGCACGTCGAGCAGCTCCACGCCGAGGCGCAGCAGACCCGGATCGAGCCGGTAGCGGCCGGGTTCGCCGGCGGATTCGGGGGATTCGGCGGAGCCGGACGGGTCGGCGCGGGCCAGGACGCCCATCGCCGCGAGCCGGTCGATGTCCTCGTCGGTCAGGGCCCGCCCGGCGCGGCGCTCCAGCTCCGCCCGGGTCGCCTCCTGCGCCGAGTCCGGCGCCCAGGTCGCCACCAGCGCCCGGTGGATCGCCAGGTCACGCGCGCTCAGATCCGGCGGCAGCCGCTCCAGATAGCGCTCGATGGCCGCGAGAGTCATGCCCTGGTGCTGAAGCTCCTCGATGAGCGCGAGCCGCGAGAGGTGGTCGGAGCCGTAACGGCCCACGCGACGGGGGCCGATCACCGGAGGCGGCAGCAGACCACGGGTGCTGTAGAAGCGGACCGTGCGCACGGTGACGCCGGCGCGCGCCGCCAACTCGTCGACGGTGAGCGTCGGCTCCTCGGGCGCCCCGCCGGCGGCGGTTCCGGCCGCCGTCCCGTTCTCCGATCCGGCCTCTGAGTCCATACCGACAGTATTGCTGTCTCACCACTACTGCGAAAGAAGACCGAGGACCGCGGGCGGCAGGAGCGGCGAGGAGTGGCGCGTCCACGACGGCACCGATCCGAGGCGCCGGCTCACACCGTCCCGACGCCGAGAACGGCGCGCGCGCACCGCGGCACGCCCTCCGGCGGACTGGTGCGCCGTTCGAACAGGCCGCGCGGGCGGCCCCGGCCGGTGGGGTACTGTGACCCGACCTACGCAGAGCTCGACCGAGGAGGTGGGACCCATTACCGCAGTGTCAGGCCGGGTGCTCCCCACTCACGGCCGCGCGGTCCGTCCGACAGGCTGAGACCGCGGGAGCGCCCGTGAAGCGCCCCGAAAGGTTTCCATGTCGGCAACACCCGCCTCCCCGCTCTCCCCTTCCTCGCCACCGTCCCTCACCGCCGTCGTCACCACGCTCCGCGCCGCCGGCTGCGTCTTCGCCGAGGACGAGGCACGGCTTCTGGTCTCCGCCGCGGGGACTCCCGACGAACTCATCGCCATGGTGGGCCGCCGTGCCGCCGGGCAGCCCCTGGAGCATGTCGTCGGCTGGGCCGAGTTCCACGGTCTGCGGATCGCCGTCGACACCGGGGTCTTCGTCCCCCGGCGCCGTACGGAGTTCCTTGTGCGCCAGGCCACGGCCCTGATCCATCAGACCCCCGCGGGACGGCCCGCCGTGGTCGTCGATCTGTGCTGCGGCTCCGGCGCGCTCGGCGCCGCGCTGCTGGCGACGGCGCACGACCCGGTCGAGCTGTACGCCTCCGACATCGACCCGGCCGCCGTGGCCTGCGCCCGCCGCAACATCGCCGCCGGTGGCACGGTCCTCGAAGGGGACCTCTTCGAGCCGCTGCCGGACGTCCTTCGGAGCCGTATCGACATCCTGCTCGCCAACGTGCCCTACGTACCGACCGGAGAGGTCCCCCTGCTGCCCTCCGAGGCGCGCGAGCACGAGCCGCTGATGGCGCTCGACGGGGGCGCCGACGGGCTCGACGTCCTGCGGCGCGTTTCGGCGAGGGCGTCCGACTGGCTCGCGCCGGGCGGACATCTGCTCTTCGAGACCAGCGAACGCCAGGCGCCGGGCGCCGTCGCCACGGTCAGGGGGGCCGGGCTCGCCGCGCGCGTCGTGACGTCCGAGGAGTGGGACGCCACGGTCGTCGTCGCCCAGCTCCGGGGCGCCGGCCTGGGACCCCTCGCCCTCACCCCGGACCCCCGGGGGCGCCGGTGACGACCCGGTGGCGGGGCCCTCGGCCCCGCCACCGGCTCTTCCGTCAAGACTCGAACGCAGAACGGCGCCGACCCGCGCCCAACTGCCTTCTGTGTCAGCTCTATTGACACTCAGGTTTCAGAAGTTTTACGTTCCTTTGCGTCTGAGAGCGCTCTCGGACTTCCTTCCCCCCATGACTTCGAGGTGCCGTCCATGCCCACCTCCCGCTCCAGGCCGGCCTCGGTGCTGGTTCTGGTCACCGCCATGGCCGCCGTAGGACTGGGCCCCGCCGCCGGTCCCGCGTCGGCGGCGAACATCCCCGTCGGCTCGGGCAGTTACTCCGACACCCGCCCCGCGGGCACGTCGGGCCCGACCAACAACGTCGGCGCGCCGGTCACGCCCAAACTGACCGAACAGGCCAAGGACAGGCCGGTCCCCACCAACGACTGGTGGACCTCGCTGGCCTATCAGCGCTACGGCGACAACCCGTACTCCACGCCGATGTACGGCCACCCCCTCACCTACCAGGCGACCGCGGGCGGCCTCCAGGTCGGCTACCCGACGACGCCCGCCATCGTGGGTGACGGACGGCAGTACGAGTACGCCCACAAGGCCGATCTCACCCTAGGCCTCACCGGCCTCAACTCCGCCGACACCAAGGCCGACGACTGGTCCGACTGGACCGTCACCCCCTACTGGTCCGACGGCTCCCGCACCCTGCGCACCACCATCGGCCACGGCATGCCGTACGTGTACGCGAAGGGCTCCGGAGGCGACGCCAGCATCACCACCGCGTCCGCGCCGACCGTCTTCTCCGACAACGGCAACGTCCTCGGCATCACCGTCGCCGGACACCACTACGCCCTCTTCGCGCCGACCGGCAGCGACTGGTCGGTCTCGGGCTCCAGCATCACCGCGGGACTGGGCGGCAAGGACTACTTCTCGCTCGCGCTCCTGCCGTCCGAGGACGCGCTCGCGACCTACACCAAGTACGCCTTCAGCTTCGTCACCGGCTCCACGACGGCATGGAACACCGAGGGCGGCGACGTCGAGGCGACGTACACCCTCACCACCGAGCCGCAGGAGGGCACAGAGAAGGGCACCCTCCAGGCCCTCTACCGGCACCAGTGGCTCCACACGAGCGACTCGCTGACCCCGTACACCTATGTGTCGCCGCGCGGCACGATGAAGGTCCGCGAGTCCACGACCTTCACCACCCGCCAGAAGGCGTCCGGTGTGCTGCCCGCGCTCCCCGAGTCGAACGGGGTCGACTCGGCCGCGCTCAAGGCGCAGTTGAACGACGTGGTCAACGCCGGCGACCCGTTCTCGGGCGCGACCGACACCTACTGGACAGGCAAGGCGCTCGGCCGGCTCGCCCAACTGGCCCCGATCGCGGACCAGATCGGCGAGACCGCCACCCGCGACAAGATCGTGGGCCTCCTCAAGGGCCGTCTGGAGGAGTGGTTCACGGCGGGCGGCGCCGGTGAGTTCAGCTACGACAACGCCTGGAAGACGCTGACCGGTTACCCCGCCTCGTACGGCAGCGACACCGAACTCAACGACCACCACTTCCACTACAGCTACTACGTCTACGCGGCGGCCATCGTCGCCCAGTACGACCGGGCGTGGGCCGCCGAGTCCGCCTGGGGCGGCATGGTCGAGACGCTCGTACGCGACGCCGCCAACCCGAGCCGTACCGACAGCGACTTCCCGTTCCTGCGCGGCTTCGACGTGTACGCGGGCCACAGCTGGGCCTCCGGACACCAGGGCTTCGCCGCCGGCAACAACCAGGAGTCGTCGTCGGAGTCGATCAACCTCAGCGCGGGACTGGTCCTCTGGGGCTCGGCCACCGGGAACGACGAGCTGCGTGACCTGGGCTCGTATCTGCTGGCCACCGAGTCCGAGGCGATCGGCCAGTACTGGTTCGACGCCGACCAGGAGGTCTTCCCGGCCCAGTTCGCGCGCGGCACGGTCGGCATGGTGTGGGGGAGCGGCGGCGCGTACTCCACCTGGTGGACCGCCAACCCCGAGGAGATCCACGGCATCAACGTCCTTCCCGTGACCGGTGGTTCACTCCACCTCGGCCGTGAGAAGGAGGCCATCGGCCGCAACATCGCCGAGATGGAGCAGCAGAACGGCGGCCCGGCCGTCGAATGGCGCGACATCCTCTGGGAGTTCGAGGCGATCTCCGACCCGGCGAAGGCGAAGGCCAAGTGGGACGCGGGCCAGGCGGCCCTGTCCCCGGAGGCCGGCGAGTCCAAGGCCCATGTGCACCACTGGATCGGCACGCTCGACGCGGTCGGCGCCCCCGACCCGGCGGTGACCGGATCGATCCCGACCTCGGCCGTCTTCACCAAGGGCGGGGTGAGCACCTACGCCGCGCACAACTTCGCGGCGACGCAGCAGACGGTCACCTTCTCGGACGGTACGACGCTCACGGTGCCCGCACGCTCATCGGCGAGCACCACCGGCTGACCCGCGGCCGATCCCACCGGCCGCCCCGCGGGGCGGCCACCCGACCGGTAACCCCACCCCCCACCCGCGGCGGGTCTCCGGCCCGAGGCGATGCCTCAGGCGGAGGCCCGCCGCACCAGCGTCGTCGGCGTGATCACGGACGCCGGCGTCCGCGTCTCCCCGCTGTCCTTGTCGAGCCCGCGCAGCAGCAGCCGGGCCATCAGCCGCCCCTGCCCCTCCACGTCCTGACGGATCGTGGTCAGGGGCGGATCGGTGTCCTCGGCGACGGACACCATGTCGTCGAAACCGACCAGCGCCACCTCGTCGGGCACCGAGATCCCCCGCTCCCGCAGCACCCGCAGCGCACCGGACGCCATCAGGTCGTTGGCCGCGAACACCGCGTCCAGGTCCGGGCGCCGGTCCAGCAGGTCCTTCATCGCCCGCGCGCCGCTCTCCACCGTGAACTCGCCCTCGGTTATCAGCGTCGGGTCGGCGTCGAGCAGTACGTCGCGGTAGCCGTCGAGCCGGTCGGTGGAGGAGGTCTGGTCGGGCGGTCCCGCGATGTGCGCGATACGCGTCCGCCCGAGATCGCGCAGATACTGCACGGCCGCCCGCGCGCCGCCGCGATTGTCGGCGTCCACGTACGGCACGCCCTGGTCGCTGGGCGGCGACGTCCAGCTCGGCCGGCCGCCGTACACCGTGGGAGTCCCCGACCGGCGGATGATGCCCGGCAGCGGGTCGTCGATGTGCAGCGAGAAGGCGAGGGCGCCGTCCACATGGCCGCCCGCCAGATACCGGGCGATCCGCCCGAAGTCACCGGGGCCTTCGAGCAGGAGCAGCACCAACTGCGTGTCGTGGGCGGTCAGTTCCTTGCTGATGCCGCGTATCTGCTGCGAGAAGAACGGGTCGGAGAAGATCCGGATCTCCGGCTCCGCGATGATCACCGCGACCGCGCCCGTCCGCCGGGTGACCAGGGTGCGGGCCGCGTGGTTCGGCACGTACCCCAGCTCCTCCACGGCCCTGAGCACCTTGTCGACGAGCGGCTGCCGCACCCCGGCACCGCCGTTGACGACCCGGGACGCGGTGGCCCGGGAGACGCCGGCACGTGCCGCGACGGCTTCCAGTGTGGGCCGGGACCCAGGTGACTGCTCGGGCAAGGCGGGCGCTCCTCGTCGGTGGCCGCGCGGGTGGGCACGGCCCTGTTCCGGCCGGTGGGCGTTCCGGCCGACGGACCACGTCCAGGCTCTGGACGGACCCGGCGGCGGGGACGGATGACCGTACGGGCAGCCGGGACCGGTACAGGGTATCCGCTGCCCCCTCCATCGAGAGAGCGCTCCCAGGAGCCCGCACACCCGCTCAGCAGGGGCGGCGCGAGGCGCCCCGCATCCGGCTGATCGCGGACGGACCCCTGTCGCACCGCTGTTCACCGGGGTACGTTTCCGCCCCAAGGAATTCGTTCACGGGGCATCCGTCCGACGGGCCGCCCCGCCGAGCCTCGGAGACCGCACCTGATGACGTCCCGGATTCGCACGCTCGTCCTTTCGGTGGCGGCAGCCGCCCTCGTCGTCCCCCTCACCGCGCTCCCCTCCACGGCCGTCGCCGCGGCCCCGGCCGACGCCCCGCCCCGTACGGGCTTCGAGGAGAGCGACGGCGCCGAGTGGACCACCCTCGCGCAGGAGCAGGAGTTCCTCGCGGCCGTCGACCGCGGCGGTGAAGGCGTCACCGTCCGCACCATCGGCACCACCAAGCAGGGCCGCCCGCTCAACCTCGTCGAGCTGGGCGACAGGCACGCGGTGACCAGCCTTTTGCTCATCTGCAGCCAGCACGGTGACGAGCCGTCGGGCCGCGAGGCGTGCCTGACCACCGTCCGCGACCTCGCCTATCCCAAGGACCGCGCGACGAAGCGCTTCCTGGACCGTACGAGCGTCCTCGTCGTCCCGACCGCCAACCCCGACGGCCGCGCCGCCGACACCCGCGGCAACTCCGACGGCGTCGACATCAACCGCGACCACATCGCCCTGGAGACGGCCGAGGGCCGCACCATCGCCGCCCTCACCCGCGACCGCAAGCCCGACGTCATCTACGACCTGCACGAGTACGGGGCCACACCGCCGTACTACGACAAGGACCTCTTCGACCTCTGGCCGCGCAACCTCAACACCTCCTCGCGCGTGCACAAGGAGGCGCAGACCCTGTCGGAGTCGTACGTACGCCCGGCGGCCCGTGACGCCGGGCACTCCATCGGCACGTACGGCATCTGGACCGACCCCGTCACCGGCGAGCCGATCAGACAGACCGCGGGCGACGGCCAGGAGCGCATCCTGCGCAACGCGTCGGGCGTCAAGCACTCCGTCGGCCTGCTCATCGAGAGCCGCGTCGACCCGAGGTCCGAGGCCGAGGAGAACGACCCGTCGCTGAACCACCGGCGCCGTGTCGACAGCCAACTCGACTCCCTCAAGGGCCTGTTCGGCTACACCGACGAGCGCCGCGTACAGCTCTCCGCCGCCACCGCGCTCTCCCGCGCCGCCGGACTGCTCGACCGCGGCACGGTCTACCTCGGCGGCGGCGACAACGAGCCCGCGTCCCCCGAGGACACCCTGAAGAACCCGCCCTGCGGCTACCGGCTCGACGCCGCCCAGTACGCGGACGTGAAGGACGAGCTGGCCCTGCACGGTGTGAAGGCCCTGCCCGCACGCGGTGACGGCGCGTTCGTGCCGCTGCGTCAGTCCCAGCGCAACCTGATCCCGCTCCTCCTCGACGGACGCGCCACCTACCACCTGACCGTCGGACAGCCAGTGACAACTTGTTGATAGAAAGAGACGCACGTCACACGTGTGAGGGCCCCTCTTCGGGATCGGGACCGGGCCGTCGGCCCGGCGGGATCCGGAGGAGGGGCCCTCAGGCGTAGCCGAGCGCGGACGCTCGCGCAGTGAGACCCCGAAAGGTGTTGCCCGTGCCCCAGGACCCCGAGAAACCCCGAGCCGAAGGAGGTCCGCCGCCGGTCACGACCGGTGAGCCCGGCCATCCCCAGGAGTCCCAACGCCCCCGGACCGATCGGGTGGTGTTCGGTGTCACCGCCGTCCTCACGCTCGCTTTCGTCCTCTGGGGAGCCGTCGGAACCGACTCCCTGGAGGACGCGTCGAGCTCCCTGCTCTCCGGCCTCATCCACAACGGTGGCTGGGCGTTCGTCCTGGTGGCCTCGGGCTTCGTCGTCTTCGCCCTCTGGCTGGCGATCAGCCGCTACGGCAGGATCACCCTCGGCGACGAGGGCGAGAAGCCCGAGTTCAGGACCGTCTCCTGGGTCGCCATGATGTTCAGCGCCGGCATGGGCATCGGCCTGATGTTCTTCGGCGTGAACGAACCGCTCACCTTCTTCACCGACCCGCCCCCCGGCACCGACCCCCCGGACGCGGCGGCGGCCACCGAAACGGCCATGGCCACCACGCTGTTCCACTGGACCCTGCACCCCTGGGCCATCTACGCCGTGGTCGGCCTCGCCATCGCGTACAGCACCTTCCGGCGCAAGCGCCGCCAGACGATCAGCGCGGTCTTCGTGCCGCTCATCGGCGAGAAGCACGCGTACGGCACGACGGGCCGGGTCATCGACATCCTCGCCATCTTCGCGACGCTCTTCGGCTCGGCCGCCTCGCTGGGTCTCGGCGCCCTCCAGATCGGCAGCGGGTTCACCGAACTGGACTGGCTGGACTCCGTCAGCACCGGGCTCCTCGTCACCATCATCGCCGTCCTGACCCTGGCGTTCGTGGCCTCGGCGGTCTCCGGCGTCGAGAAGGGCATCCAGTGGCTGTCCAACACCAACATGGTGCTGGCGCTGCTCCTGGCCCTGTTCGTCTTCGTCCTCGGTCCGACCGTCTTCGTCCTGGACCTGCTGCCCACCTCCATCGCGTCGTACTTCGGCGACCTCGCCCAGCTCGCGGGCCGCACCGAGGCCAGCAGCGGCAGGGGCGTCGCCGAATGGCTCGGAAGCTGGACCGTCTTCTACTGGGCCTGGTGGATCTCCTGGACGCCCTTCGTCGGCATGTTCATCGCCCGTATCAGCCGCGGCCGGACCATCCGTCAGTTCGTGGGCGGCGTCATCCTCGTACCGAGCACCGTGAGCCTCGTCTGGTTCGCCATCTTCGGCGGATCGGCCATCAGGCTCCAGGAGGACAAGGGCCGGCTCAGCAAGGAGGCGACGCCCGAGGGCCAGCTCTTCGCGCTGCTCCAGGACTTCCCCCTCGCCACCGTCACCAGCCTGTTGGTGATGATCCTCGTCGGGATCTTCTTCGTCTCCGGCGCCGACGCCGCGTCCATCGTGATGGGCACCCTCTCCCAGAGGGGACACTTCGATCCCGGCAAGCACGTGATCGTCTTCTGGGGCGTGCTGACCGGCGCCGTCGCCGCGGTGATGCTGCTCGTCGGCAACGGGCAGGGAGACGCGCTGGAAGGGCTCCAGAACCTCACCATCCTGGTGGCGGCGCCGTTCGCGCTCGTCATGATCGGTATGTGTGTGGCCCTGATGCGCGACCTGCGCCGCGACGCGCTGATCATCCGGGGGGAGCGGGGTGCGGAGGTCGTCGAGTCGGCCGTCATCGCCGGCCACGAGCAGTACGACGGCGACTTCGAGATCCGGATCGGCCCGACGCCCGGCGAGGGGCCGAGCGCGGGCGCGGGCACGGGCGCGCCGAAGAAGTCCCCGCCCCGCTGATCCCCCTGCGTACGGAGGCCACCCCGCCCGGGTTCAGCCCGCCAGCAGGGCGGCCTCCTCCGCGCAGCCCCAGGCCACGGTGACCCCCGCGCCACCGTGACCGTAGTTGTGCACCAGCCGTGCGCCGCCCGGCAGTTGGACGGCCTCCACCCGTACGCCCGGTCGGGCCGGACGCAGCCCCACCCGGTGCGCGAGCACCCGCGCGCCCCGCACCTCCGGCCGCAGCGCGGCGCAGCGCTCGACGATCGCGGCGGCGGTCTCCGGGTCGGGGCGCGGGTCCCACGCGTGGTCCTCGGCGGTGCCGCCGAGGACCAGACCGAACGGCTGCGGGAAGAGGTACGACGTACCGGCCCCGTTCCCGGCCGCCGACACGAGCCACTCGTCGATCCCCGGGTTCTCGACCACCACGAGCTGCCCGCGCACCGGGAACACCGAGGCGTCGGGCACGAGTTCGCGGGCGCCGAGGCCCGAGCAGTTGACCACGACGGCCGCCTCGGCGGCCGGCTCGGCGAGTCCAGCGACCGTCCGCCGCTCCACGCCTCCTCCGGCGGCGCCCAACCGCTCCTCCAAATAGGCCAGATGGGCGGGCATGTCGATCAGCGGCAGCCTGCCCCGCAGCGCCTGAGCGCACCCGTCGGGCAACTCGTCGCGGCGTGCCTCGCGCAGCTCGGGAAGCTCGTCCGCCCAACTCCCCAGCCCTGCAAGCGGGGTGTCGGTCATCAGCCCCGCCGCCACGCGTACGCCGGTCGCCGCCGGGTCCCCTGCCAACACCAGGTACTCGCGCAGGGACCGCAGCGCCCAGGGCCCGACCCGCTCCGCGGGCTCTATCCGGTAGGGCCAGAACAACGCCCCGGCCACCGCCGACGTGGTGCGCGCGGCGGGGTCCCGCGACCACACCCGGACCCGTCGGCCCCGCTCGGCGAGCACGACGGCGGTCGTCAGCCCGACGACCCCGCCACCGACCACGATCACCGTGTCACCCATGCGGGGACCGTAGCCGAGGAGGAATTCGGTGGACAGCCCGCCGGCCCGGGGCCAAGCTCGATCCCGTACGACCTGCGAACCGACCGACGATGGCCCCGGCGAGCCGCGAATCGCCGTACGACGTGAATGACGTGAACGCCATGACCGCCACCAACGCCCTGAACGGCTCGGGCGGCCCGGACGGCTTCCGCGACCCGAGCCCATCGTCCCGGAGGCCGACGGCCTCGCGCCGATGACCGCGATCCGCGCCCGTACCCCGGGCGAACTGCGCCGCAGCCGCCGCCCCCGCGCCCACTCCTGCTGGGACCACCTCTACGCGGCGCCCCTGTGGCCCCTGCACGGGGCCAACCTCGGCACCCTCGCCCGCACCTGCGACGCGGTCGGCGCCTGCCTCGCGCTGCCGCGCTTCTCCTGGGTCCCCGAGGCCCTGGCACGCGGCAACACCCTGCGCAGGCCCGTGTGCGTCCACTGGACCGGTGATCCGCTCGGCTGGCTCGGCAGGCAGCGGGAGCGCGGCGCGCTCGTGGTGGGGGTGGAACTCGCGGACGAGGCGGTACGCCTGGCGGACCTGCCCGCCGCCCGGCAGCGCACCGTGATGGTCCTCGGCCATGAACAGCACGGCATCCCGCCCGAAGCACTGGACCTCCTGGACACCTGCGTGGAGATCCCCATGATCGGCACCGGCGCCAGCCTCAACGTCGCCGTCGCCGGCAGCCTGGCCCTCTACAAACTGGCGGGCCTGCTCTGACAGGGGCCCGTCGCCCGGCCCCGTACCCCCGCTCCCTGATCAGGCCCGCCCCGTGAGGCAGGCCTTAGAATCGACGGTCTGATGACTGCCACTCTCGTCGCCAAGAATCTCGCCGCGGGCCACGGCGACCGCTCACTCTTCACAGGACTCGACCTCGTCGTCGCGCCCGGCGACGTGATCGGTCTCGTCGGGGTCAACGGAGCCGGGAAGTCGACCCTGCTCCGGCTCCTCGCCGGGCTCGACACCCCCGAGGACGGGGCGCTGAACCTCTCCCCGCCCACCGCGACCGTCGGCCACCTCCCGCAGGAGCCGGAGCGGCGCCCCGGCGAATCCGTGCGGGACTTCCTCGCGCGCCGTACGGGTGTCACCGACGCCCAGACCGCCCTCGACACCGCCACCCAGGCACTCGTCGACGGCGCGCCCGGCGCGGACGACGCGTACGCGGCGGGCCTGGAGCGCTGGCTCGGCCTCGGCGGCGCGGACCTGGACGAACGAGCGGAGGAGGTGGTCGCCTCCCTCGGACTGACCGTCGGCCTCGACCGGCCGATGACCGCCCTCTCCGGCGGCCAGGCCGCCCGCGCCGGCCTCGCGTCGCTGCTGCTCTCCCGCTACGACGTCTTCCTCCTGGACGAGCCGACCAACGACCTCGACCTCGACGGGCTCGAACGACTCGAATCCTTCGTGACCGGCCTCCGCGCGGGCACGGTCCTGGTCAGCCACGACCGCGAGTTCCTCACCCGCACCGTCACCAAGGTCCTCGAACTCGACCTGGCCCAGCAGCAGGTCAACCTGTTCGGCGGCGGCTACTCGGCGTATCTCGAAGAACGCGAGCGCGCGCGGCAGCATGCCCGCGAGGAGTACGACGAGTACGCCGACAAGCGCTCGGCCCTCCAGGGGCGGGCGCAGACGCAGCGCTCCTGGATGGAGAAGGGCGTCAAGAACGCGCGTCGCAAGGCCACGGACAACGACAAGATCGGCCGCAAGTTCCGCTCCGAGTCCACGGAGAAGCAGGCGGCGAAGGCCCGCCAGACGCAGCGCCTGATCGAACGCCTGGACGCCGAGGCCGTCGAGGAGCCCCGCAAGGAGTGGGAGCTCCGGATGGAGATCGCCTCCGCGCCGCGCTCCGGTTCGGTGGTCGCCACCCTGAACGGCGCCGAGGTCCGGCGCGGCGACTTCCACTTCGGGCCGGCATCGCTCCAGGTCGACTGGGCGGACCGGGTCGCGATCACCGGCGCGAACGGCGCGGGCAAGTCCACCCTGCTGGCGCTCCTCCTCGGCCGGCTGTCACCCGACGCGGGGTCGGCGTCGCTCGGCTCGGGCGTGGTGGTCGGCGAGGTGGACCAGGCCCGCGCGCTCTTCCACGGCACGGAGAAGCTGCTCGACGCGTTCTGCGCGGCGGTCCCGGACACGGAACCGGCGGAAGTGCGCACGCTGCTGGCCAAGTTCGGCCTCAAGGCGGCACACGTCCTGCGCCCGGCGACAACCCTCTCCCCGGGCGAACGCACCCGCGCGGCCCTGGCGCTGCTCCAGGGCCGGGGAGTGAACCTCCTGGTCCTGGACGAGCCGACGAACCATCTCGACCTGGCGGCGATCGAACAACTGGAGTCGGCGCTCGACTCGTACGAGGGAACGCTGCTCCTGGTCACCCACGACCGCCGCATGCTCTCGTCGATCCACACGACCCGCCGCATCGAACTGACCGCGGGCAAACTGACGGAGATCTGACGGGGGGGCCGGGCAGCCGCGGACGTCCGCGTCGGAGACCCCTCGCCGCCGGTGCGGGCTCCCGAGGTCGTCCTCGATCGCCGGACCGGCTGCGGCGCCTCGCCGCCGCCAGGGCGGTGCGGAGTGCCGACCCTGCGGTCGTCCTCCATCCGGCTCGCCCGCACCCGCCACCGCGCGGAGCGCACCTACGCGCAAGCGCGCCCAACTCCCTCCGGTCGAAACGACCGGGAGCCGTTGGACGCCCCCGTCCGAGGACCGGTCGGTGCGTGCGCTCCCTGGAAGGGGGCCCGTCACCTTCGGAGCGGACCGCCAGCGCGCCCGCGCCCGCCCGGGCGGCCGCCGGGAGCCGTTGGACCTCCCGCCATCCCGCCCGGGAACCGGTCGGTGCGTGCGCTCACTGGAGGGAGGCCCGTCACCGCCGACGCGGCTAAGCGCGCCCGCGCCCGCCCGGCCCCCCCGTCGGCCGGGCAGCCGTCCCCGCCCGGGCGGCGCGTCAGCCGCCCAGGCCCGCCCTTCGCAGGGCGTCCGCCATCGCGCTGTTCGACGGGGGTGGGGTCGGCCTCGACTGGCGCTTCGTGGACGGGCGGTCGGTGGAGCCGCGTTGTTTGGCGGCGGACCCGCCCCGTTGCTGCGGTGCGCGGTCCCCGCCCGTCGGCTCCGCCTCGTCGTCCAGACGCAGCGTCAGCGAGATGCGCTTGCGCGGGATGTCGACCTCGCGGACCTTCACCCGGACCACGTCGCCCGGCTTCACCACGTCACGCGGGTCCTTCACGAACGTCTTCGACATCGCCGACACATGCACCAGCCCGTCCTGGTGCACCCCGACGTCCACGAACGCCCCGAACGCCGCCACGTTCGTGACCACGCCCTCCAGCACCATCCCGGGCGTGAGGTCACCGATCTTCTCGACGCCGTCCTTGAACGTCGCCGTCTTGAACGCCGGACGCGGGTCCCGCCCCGGCTTCTCCAGCTCGCGCAGGATGTCCGTGACCGTCGGCAGCCCGAACGCGTCGCTGACGAAGTCCGCGGGCCGCAGCGAGCGCAGTGCCGGCGCGTTGCCGATCAGCGTCGCGACGTCGCTGCCCGTCGTCTTCACCATCGCGCGGACCACCGGATACGCCTCCGGGTGCACGGACGACGCGTCCAGCGGATCGTCCCCGCCCCGGATCCGCAGGAAGCCCGCGCACTGCTCGTACGCCTTCGGCCCCAGCCGTGCCACATCCTTCAGCGCGCGCCGCGAGCGGAACGGACCGTTGGAGTCGCGGTGGGCGACGATGTTCTCGGCGAGACCCGAGCCGATGCCCGAGACCCGCGAAAGCAGCGGCGCCGACGCGGTGTTGACGTCGACGCCGACACCGTTCACACAGTCCTCCACGACCGCGTCGAGCGAGCGGGAGAGCTTCACCTCGGACAGGTCGTGCTGGTACTGGCCCACACCGATCGACTTGGGGTCGATCTTGACCAGCTCGGCGAGCGGGTCCTGGAGCCGCCGCGCGATCGAGACGGCGCCGCGGATCGACACGTCGAGGTCGGGCAGCTCCTGCGAGGCGAACGCGGAGGCCGAGTACACGGAGGCGCCCGCCTCCGAGACCATCACCTTCGTGAGCTTCAACTCCGGGTGCTTCGCGATCAGTTCGCCCGCCAGCTTGTCCGTCTCACGGGACGCCGTCCCGTTCCCGATGGAGATCAGGTCGACGGAGTGCTCCGCGCAGAGCCGCGCGAGCTTCGCCAGGGACTCGTCCCACTTGTTCGCCGGGACATGCGGATAGATCGTGTCGATGCCGACGACCTTGCCCGTCGCGTCGACGACGGCGACCTTGACCCCCGTACGGAAACCCGGGTCGAGCCCGAGCGTGGCGCGCGTCCCCGCGGGCGCGGCCAGCAGCAGATCGCGCAGGTTCGACGCGAAGACCCGTACCGCCTCGTCCTCGGCCGCCGTACGCAGCCGAAGCCGCAGATCGATACCGAGGTGCACGAGGATCCGGGTGCGCCAGGCCCAACGGACGGTGTCGGCGAGCCACTTGTCGCCGGGCCGGCCGCGGTCCGCGACGCCGAAGCGGCGGGCGACCATGTTCTCGTACGCGCTCGGGCCCGGCCCCGCGTCGGTGTCGTCCGCCTCCGGCTCCAGGCTGAGATCGAGGATCTCCTCCTTCTCGCCCCGGAAGAGCGCCAGCATGCGGTGCGAGGGGAGCGCGGTGAAGGCCTCGGCGAAGTCGAAGTAGTCGGCGAACTTGGCGGCCGGACCCTCCGTCGCGTTGCCCCTGCCCTCACGTACCTTCGCCGTCAGCCGGCCGCGCGTCCACATCCGCTCCCGCAGCTCGCCGATGAGGTCGGCGTCCTCCGAGAAGCGCTCCGTCAGGATCGCGCGGGCGCCTTCCAGCGCGGCGCCGGCGTCCGCCACACCCTTGTCCGCGTCGACGAAGGCCGCCGCCGCGGCGAGAGGATCCACCGACGGATTGGAGAGCAGTCCGTCGGCGAGCGGTTCGAGCCCGGCCTCCCGGGCGATCTGCGCCTTCGTCCGCCGCTTGGGCTTGAACGGCAGATAGATGTCCTCAAGCCGGGACTTGGTGTCGGCGGCCCGGATCCGCGACTCCAGGGCTTCGTCCAGCTTGCCCTGCTCGCGTACGGACTCCAGGATCGCCGTCCGGCGCTCCTCCAGTTCGCGCAGGTAGCGCAACCGCTCTTCGAGCGTGCGCAGCTGCGCGTCGTCGAGCATCTCGGTCGCTTCCTTGCGGTAGCGGGCGATGAACGGGACGGTCGACCCACCGTCCAGCAGCTCGACGGCCGCCCTCACCTGCCGCTCGCGTACGCCGATCTCCTCGGCGATCCTGCCTTCGATGGACGTCGTCACGTTCTCCCCGACCCGGCTCTCGTGCTGGCTGTGCGTGCGCCTGCATTGTGCCGCGTGGCCGGGGGCCGTGTCGCGCGCCCTCTCGGAGAAGTGGGACGTGGCGGATCGCGCCCCTCCCAAAGCGCCCCTCTCAGAGGCGCCCCCTCTCAGAGGCGGCCCTCTCAGGCGCGGCGCGGGCGGCCGCCGCCACGCCCCCCGCGTGAGGCGCCGCCGAAGAGCCGGGCGACGAGCCGGAACGGCAGGGAGACCACGGTCGCGAGTGCGCCTCCGACTGCACGCAGTGCATCTGCGACGGCACGCATGACGTACACCTCCTGGTAGACGTGCGGACCCGTTCGCGGACCCACACTCTCCGCTTTGCCGTTCAGCCGCCCGGCAAACGTCAGCTCTTGCCGACGAGGTCCGCCGGGAACGCCCCCGCACCGGTCGCCACCAGCAGAAATCCGCGCGCCAGCTCGGTGAGCCGCTCCACCCCGGCGGCGCCCAGATGCTCGTACGGCGCGCTGTCGAGCCGGTCCGTGTGGTCCTCCAGCTCGGCGCGGAGCGCGGTGCCGGCCCCGGTGAGCTCGCCCGCCCCGTCCAGCAGCCCGCGCTCGCGCAGCCGGCCGACCGCCGCGTCCCAGTCCGTACGGTGCCAGCCCCGCGTCCCGAGCACCCACCGGGGCGACATGCCCTTGCCGGTCGCCGTGTGGCTGACGAGCGCCTCGACCGGGTCGAGCCCGGCGGACAGCAGCGCGGTGAGATGCCCGTCGCCGCGGTGCTCGCGCAGCAGCGTCGCCGCGTGCCAGTAGGCGAGATGCGGCTGCTCGGGGACCGGCAGGTCGGCGTGGGCGGCGTAGAGCGGCCGGGCGTTGCGGGAGCACGCCTCGGCGGCGCGGAGCCCGAGCCGGGCCGCCTCGGCCATCTCGTCGGAGGCGATGATCTCCTCACCGAGGAGGCGCCGGAGGGTGGAGTCGACGGCACGCAGCCTGGCGTCGAGGACGGCCTCGGGCGAGACGGTGCGCCAGACGGCGGGGACGTGCTCGGCGACCAGCTCGTAGCTGAAGTTGTAGAAGGCGGCGGCGATCACGCCCGGCCCGACCGCGCCCATCGCGGCGCCCCGCCCGGCGAAGTACACGGCTCTCTGGTTCTCGACACCGGCGTCGGCGAGCTCCTTGCCGAGGTCCGGGGAGAAGTAGAGCGTCGAGTGGAGGGGATTGACGGCGTTGTGACAGCGGCGTCCGGCACGCGGGGCGAGAGTGGTCATGGCCGTACGTTACCGACTGGTTGGTACGCCCGGAAGCCCGGGGGCGTGCCCGCCGCCACCTCTCAGCTGCCGAAGGGCGGAACGCCGATCCGAGCCCGCTGGGCGAGCGGCCTCCGCCGCCGCTGTCGCGGTGCAGCCGGTGTCGGCGGGACGAGAGCGGTCGCTCGCCGCACGCCTGAGCGGCAGCGTCGCGACGGAGCTCAGCCCCGTACCGTCCACTCGAACCGCGGCGCGCGGCGTTCCAGGAACGCCGTCACCCCCTCCGCCCGGTCGCCGCTGTCGCGCGCCTGCCCGTCCCAGTAGGCGTCCCGGTCCTCGCGGCCCGTCGCGTACTCCTTCGCCGCCGCCTGGGTCAGTTGCGAGCGGGTGGCCAGCACTTGGGTGAACTCGGCCACCCGCTTGCCCAGTTCGCCCGGAGCGAGCACCTCGTCCACCAGGCCGACCCGCAGTGCCCGCTCGGTCCCGATCAACTCGCCCGAGAAGAGGAGGTACTTGGCCGTCGACGGACCCACCAGCGAGACAAGCCGGCGCGTCGACGACGACCGGTAGACGACACCGAGCTTCGCGGGTGTGATCCCGAACTGTGCGCCCTCCTCCGCGAACCGCAGGTCGCACGCGACCGCCAACTGGGCGCCGCCGCCCACGCAGTAGCCGCGTACGGCCGCGAGCGTCGGCTTCGGGAACGCGGCCAGCGCCTCCTCGGCCCGCACGCTGAGGTCCTGTATCGCGTCGCCGGGCTCGCGCAGCGCCCCGATGTCGGCGCCCGCGCTGAACGCGTCGCCGGCGCCGGTGAGCACCAGCGCGCGTACGGCGGGATCCGTCGCCATCCCGGCCAGCAACTCGGGCAGCGACCGCCACATGCCGGGGGTCAGCGCGTTGCGCTTGGCGGGATGGGCGATGGTGACGGTGGCGATCCCGTCGGCGACGGCGGCGGTCAGCCGTGGCGGCGCGGGCTCGGTGGGCTCCATGCGCCGGATGCTATCCGGGCGGATCGGACGGCCCGCGCGGGCACCCGCCTCTCACAGAAGGACAGGAAAGCGACACGGCCGGTCAGCCGTCCGAAGAGAGGGAACGCACCCGGCCGCAATCCGTCGATTGGTGCTGACTTCTGTTCAGCGCACCGGTCCGACCTGCCTCGTTCCCAAGACTTCGGAGTCCGATGTACAGCGCGCCCGGAGCGCTGGGGAACCGAGGGTGGGTGCCGCGGTGATGGAGAGCCTCGGGAGTGTTCCGGCCAGACCGGAGCCGTACGAGGGGGTCTGGCGGTTCACGGCTCCCTCGGTCGAGCTTTCCGTGCCGCACGCCCGGCACGCGGTACGTGACCTCCTGGTGCGGCAGGGCGCCCCGGTGTCCGACGAGACCGTCCAGGGGCTGCTGCTGATCGTCTCGGAGCTGGTGACCAACGCCGTACGGCACGCGGCCCTGCTCTCGCCCGAGCTCGCGGTGGAGGTCGCCATCGCCGCCGACTGGATCCGGGTGTCCGTGGAGGACGACCACCCGTACCGGCCCACGGCGCTGGAGCGGGACTACGCCCAGACCGGCGGGCGCGGTCTGCTGCTCGTGCGGGAGATCACCCGGGAGGCGGGCGGTGCCTGCGACGTCGACCACACGGCGAGCGGCGGGAAGATCGTCTGGGCGGTGCTCCCGCTCACGCCCGCCGCCCCGGTGGTGCCCGCCCAGGAGATCCCGCCGGTCCACGAGGCCCAGGGCCACCCCGTACCCCCGGCCCCGTGATCCGGGCCTCCCCCCCCGTGATCCGGGGGGCGGGCGAGAGCGCTACCAGCCCCCGGCCGGCCCGGTGAGTTCCCGGACCGCCGGGCGCGCCGCGTCCAGCACGGTCATGAACCACGCGGAGAACGGCGCCGTCCGGTGCCGCTCCGCCAGCTCGTTCGGGGTGACGTACGCCGTGTCGCCGATCTCTGTCGGGTCCGGCCGCAGCGCCGCCTGCACGAGTCCCACGAAGAGGTGGTTGTACTCGTGCTCGACCAGCCCGGACCCCGGGTCCGGGTGGTTGTAGCTGACCGTGCCCGCCTCGGCGAGCAGCGTGGGCGAGATGCCGAGTTCCTCGTACGTACGCCGGGCGGCGGCGGCGAAGGGCGCCTCACCGGGGTACGGATGCCCGCAGCAGGTGTTCGACCAGACACCGGGGGAGTGGTATTTGCCGAGCGCGCGGCGCTGGATCAGCAGCCTGCCCTGCTCGTCGAAGAGGAAGACGGAGAACGCCCGGTGCAGCCGACCCGGTGGCTGATGTGCCGCGAGCTTCTCCGCCGTGCCGATGGTGTTGCCGTCCTCGTCGACCAGCTCCAGCATGATCGCTTCTTGTACGCTCTTCGGCGAGCTGCTCGTCGCAGTGACAGGTGTGGTCGGCATAGCCATCCTTCGCTTCGGTCCTCGGCCCCCAAGTCTGCCGTACAAGAGCGTCCTGTCCGTACTTCCGCGAAACGGGCATGTCCGCCCCCGGAATGTGCTCCGCGGGGGCGGACATGGGTGTTACGTCCCGGCTTCCGCCGGGGGAAGGACCGTCACACCACGGGCGTCCCTTACGTCCCTTCGGTTCCTTGCGTCCCCCCGGACCCTGGGGTCGTCCCGGGGCGCAGGACATAACCGGTGTAGCCGTACTCGCCACCGTGCTCGCGCCGCATCGCGATCTCCCGGCGCGTCGTGGCGAGCGCCCACGCCATGCCGGGCGCCGCCGGGTCGGCGGAGTCGGCCCGCTCGGCGAGCGGCCCGTAGTACTCCTCCCAGTCGCTCTCCGGCTGCGGGTACACCTCCAGCACGGTGTATCCGGCGGCGACGGCCGCGGCCGTGTTCTCCTCGGCCGTACGCAGCGGATACTCCGCGTCCCAGAAGGCGCGTGCCTCGGGGCTCGGCTCCGCCGTCGTCCACTCGCACTCGGTGACGACCAGCGTCCCGCCGGGTGCGAGCAGCCGCCGCCAGAGGCGCAGGCCCCTGTCGAAGCCGATGGAGTAGATCGAGCTCTCCGCCCAGATCAGGTCGAACGACCCGTCCGGGTGAGGGAGTTCCGCCATGTCCACCGCTTCCGTGGTGATCGATCCGGTGAGCCCGCGGGCGGCGGCGGAGTGCCGCAGCTCGTCGAGGAACGGCTCGTGCAGATCGACGGCGGTCACCCGCGCGCCGGCCTCGGCGGCCAGCAGGAGCGACACCCGGCCGGGGCCGCAGCCCAGGTCGAGCGCGCGCGGACGGGACGGCAGCGGTCCGGCGAAGGACAGCAGCCGCCGTGCGGTGGCGTCGGAGCCCGGGCCCTGGCGGGGCAGCCCGTGGTGCAGGGCGAAGAAGGCGTCGTGGAGCGCGGCGGTCGCCGGGGCGTCCGCCGCGTCCTCGGTCTGTGCGTCTGTCGTGTGTGCGTCGTTGTCGGACAACGTGAACCCTTGGGTGAGGGGGCTCCGGCCGACGCGGGACCGGTGTGGTGCGACCGGTCAGCCGGCAGCCCGGGAGTCGATGAGCAACCGTGTGCCGCGCGGGGCGGCCTCCACTGCGACAGTCATCGACTCAGCACCTCTCATGACGCGGGAGACGGTGGTGTCTCCGGGCGGGACTGTAACAGGGCCCGGCGGACCGGGGCCCCCGGTTTCCACCACCCCGTGCCGCACCCCTCAGTGGCAGAGATTCGCCTCGTGCTCGGCGTGTCCCGCCGGCTCCAGCTGGAAGGTGCAGTGCTCGACGTCGAAGTGGTGGCCGAGACAGCCCTGGAGGTCGTGCAGCATCTTCTCGTGCCCGACGCTGTCCAGCACGGACTGGTTCACCACCACATGCGCCGAGAGCACCGGCATGCCCGAGGTGATCGTCCAGGCGTGCAGGTCGTGCACGTCCTCGACCCCGGGGAGCGCCACTATGTGGGCCCTGACCTCCCCCATGTCGACGCCCTTGGGCGCCGCCTCCAGCAGCACGTTCAACGTCTCGCGCAGGAGCTTCACCGTCCTCGGGACGATCATCACCCCGATCACCAGGGAGGCGATCGGGTCGGCCGCCTGCCAGCCCGTGGTGAGGATGACCGTCCCGGAGATCAGGACGGCGACCGAACCGAGTGTGTCGGCCAGCACCTCCAGATACGCGCCGCGCACATTGAGGCTCTCCTTCTGCCCGCGCATCAGCAGGGAGAGCGAGACCAGATTGGCGGCCATACCGATGCCCGCGAAGATGATCGTGAGCCCGCCCTCGGTGTCGGCGGGGGTGATGAAGCGCTGGATCGCCTCGTAGAGCAGGAAGCCGCCGACGCCGAGCAGCAGCAGACAGTTGGCGAGCGCGGCCAGGATCTCGGCGCGGGCCAGTCCGAACGTACGGTTGCCGGTCGACGGGCGGTTGGCGAAGTGGACGGCCAGCAGTGCCAGGGCGAGACCGACGGCGTCCGTCGCCATATGAGCGGCGTCGGCGACCAGCGCCAGGGAGTCGGAGGCGATACCGCCGATGATCTCCATGACCATGACGGAGAGGGTGATCCCCAGCGCGATCCGCAGCCGCCCCTTGTACGCGGCGGTCGCGGTCCCGGGCGGCGGCGCGCCGCCGTGCGTGTGCCCGTGATCGTGCCCTGCCCCCATGGGGTTTCCTCCCGGTCGTCCGAGCCGATGCCGCCAGTGAACTACGGGTGGGGGGTATCCGGCAACACGGGACTGAACACCGTTGTCATTACCTCTGACCTGCGGTGATGCCCGCAGGTCAGAGGAGCGACAAGATCGTTTACGGCTCAGTCCGCCGACAGTTCCGGGTGGCGCAGCCGCCAGCCCTCCCACGCCGATTCGACCATTTCGCGTACCCCGCGCCGGGCCGTCCAGCCCAGGTCCGCGGTGATCGACCCGACCGAGGCGACGGCCTTCGCCGCGTCGCCCGGCCGGCGGGGCTCCACGACCGGGGGAGCCCCGTGACCCGTGACCTCGCCCACCAGCTCCGCCAGCTCGCGCACCGACACGCCCTCGCCGCGCCCGATGTTGTACGTCACATCGCCCGGCGTCTTCTGCTCCGCCAGCCGCCGGGCCACCGCCAGATGGGCGTCCGCGAGATCGGCGACATGGATGTAGTCCCGTACGCAGGTGCCGTCCGGCGTCGGATAGTCGTCGCCGAAGATCCGCACCGGCTCGCCGCGGGTGATCCGGTCGAAGAACATCGGGATGATGTTGAACACCCCGATGTCCGACAGCTCGGGACGCGCCGCCCCCGCCACGTTGAAGTAGCGCAGACAGGCGGTGGACAGCGAGTGGGCCCGGCCCGTGGCGCGTACCAGCCACTCGCCCGTGAGCTTCGTCTCGCCGTACGGGTTGATCGGCACCGCCGGGGTCTCCTCGGTGATCAGCTCCACGTCGGGCACGCCGTACACGGCGGCGGACGACGAGAACAGGAACCGCTCCACCCCGGCGGCGACCACGGCCTCCAGCAGCACGGTCAGACCGTGCACGTTCTCCCGGTAGTAGACGAGCGGGCGCTCCACCGATTCGCCGACCTGCTTCTTGGCGGCGAGATGCACCACACCGGTCACGGCGTGCTCGGCCAGCGCCCGGTCGAGGACCTCCCGGTCGAGCAACGAGCCCCGGACCAAGGGGATTTCGGCGGGCAGCCGGTCCACGACGCCGGACGAGACGTCGTCGAGGACGACGACCCGCTCACCCGCCTCGGCCATGGACCGCGCCACATGCGCGCCGATGTACCCCGCTCCACCTGTGATCAGCCAAGTCATGCCGTCACCCTAGGCGCTCGCGCGCGACCGGTGCCGGGGCGGCCCGGTAGTCGTACGGTTACCGGACGTTCACCTCTCGGTCGCGGCTTCGACGGTGCAGACCGTGCGGAGTCGGATATGTCTTACGGTGCCGTCCCGGGATTCCGACGGCACGGTTTGTGAGGCGGGGCACCGATCGACAATGATGATCTCCCGGCGGGCCGGAATTGGCCCGGCTCATGGCGACCGGGGCGTGAACGGGTGATGAACGCGGTCTTCCTTTCATCCGATAGCCTCTGCCGACATGCCGCCCGACCCGGCCCCCGGGCAGAGCCGCCGCACGTCCGCCCTGTCACTGTCAAGGAGTGAATTCGTCTGTCGACCGCCATCCTCACCGGCACACCGGTACCCGGATCGCCGCTCGAAGGCGATCTGCGGTCGCTGGGATTCGACGTGCGCACCGCGCCCGACGCGGCGGCGGCCCTGAGCCTGCTCGCCGCGGTGCCCGCCGCCGACCGTGTCGCCCTGGTCGACCAGCGCTTCGTCGGTCATCTCCACACGCTGCGGCTGGCGTTGACCGATCCCCGGTTCCCGGCGGCGGCCGTCACCGGCGCGCTGACGGCCCGACCCGAGGCGCGTGGGGCGCTCGCCGTGGCGCTGACCACCGTGACGAAGGGCACTCCCGCCGCCCGTACGGCCGTGCGCGCCGACGCGGCGACGGATCTGACGGCCGGCGCGGCGACCGACACCCCCGCCGTACGGACCGGCGGCACCGGCCTGGCGACCGAGGCCGGCGGGTCCGCCACCGCGCCCGCGCCCCCCGAACTCCCCCTCGCGGACCGGATCACCGCCGCGCTCGAAGCCGACGGCACCGACGTACGCCACCCCGAACTCGGCTCGCTCGTCGCCGCAGTCCCCGACCGGCCGGCCGCCCGTGAGGCGGCGCTCGTCGCCGTCGCCGCCGTCGACGACGAGGCCGTACGGCTGCGCTCCGCCGTCAAGGCCCGCGACGGCTT
Organism: Streptomyces sp. NPDC058653; assembly: GCF_042716895.1. Taxonomy (NCBI): domain Bacteria; kingdom Bacillati; phylum Actinomycetota; class Actinomycetes; order Kitasatosporales; family Streptomycetaceae; genus Streptomyces; species Streptomyces sp. NPDC058653. The sequence goes on from NZ_JBHXRM010000013.1 coordinate 102,847, forward strand.
CTTCACCACCTTCTGCATCAGCCCCTACTCCCGCTACCTCGCCCGCTGGTGCGCCCGGCGCGGTCTCACCCCCAACCAGGTCACCACCGCGTCCCTGTTCACCGCCCTGATCGCGGCCGGCTGCGCGGCGACCGGCACCCGGGGCGGCTATGTCGCCGCCGGACTGCTGCTGATCTTCTCCTTCGTGCTCGACTGCACCGACGGACAGCTCGCCCGCTACTCGCTGCGGTACTCGACGCTGGGCGCCTGGCTGGACGCCACCTTCGACCGTGCCAAGGAGTACGCGTACTACGCCGGTCTCGCGCTCGGCGCGGCCCGGGGCGGTGGTGACGACGTATGGGCGCTCGCGCTCGGCGCGATGGTCCTCCAGACCGTGCGGCACGTCGTGGACTTCTCCTTCAACGAGGCGAACTACGACTCCACCGCCGCACCCGCGTCCGCGAAGGGCGCGTCGGGCAAGGAGGCCAAGGCCGTCGTCGGCACCCCCACCACCGCCCTCTCCAGCAGGCTCGACAGCGTCGGCTGGACCGTCTGGGTCCGCCGGATGATCGTCCTGCCGATCGGCGAGCGCTGGGCGATGATCGCTGTCCTCACCGCCCTGACCACCCCCAGGACCGTCTTCTACGCGCTCCTCGCCGGCTGCGCGTTCGCCGCCTGCTACACCACCGCCGGCCGTGTCCTGCGCTCCGTGACCCGCAGGGCCGTCCGTACCGACCGCGCCGCCGGAGCCCTCGCCGACCTGGCCGACTCGGGACCGCTCGCCGAACTGGTCGCCCGTGCGACGCGACGCCCGGCCCGGGCCCTGCCCGGCGTACTGCCCCTGCTGATCGCCCTCGCGGGCGGCGCCGCGGTCACGGGCCTCGCCGCTTTCGGCCCGTCCGGCAGCCCCCTGCTCGTCCTCGGCGCGCTGGTGTACGTGGTCACCTCGGGGATCGCCGTCGCCCACCGGATGGGCGGCCCGCTCGACTGGCTCGTCCCACCGGTCTTCCGGGCCGCCGAGTACGGCACCGTCCTGATCCTCGCGGCCCGCGCCGACGTCCCCGGCGCCCTGCCCGCCGCCTTCGGCCTGGTCGCGGCTGTCGCCTACCACCACTACGACACGGTGTACCGCATCCGCGGCGGCGCCGGAGCCCCGCCCCGCGGGCTGGTCAGATCGCTCGGCGGACACGAGGGCCGGACGCTCCTCGTCGCCGTACTCGCCGCCTTCTCCACGGCCGAACTCGACCTGCCGCTCGGACTGACGTCGCTCGCCGTCGTCGTCGCCGTCATCGCGCTCACGGAGTCCATCCAGTTCTGGGTGTCCTCGGGAGCCCCCGCCGTACACGACGAAGGAGAAACCGCATGATCGGCCTTGTCCTGGCAGCGGGTGCCGGCAGGCGCCTGCGCCCGTACACCGACACCCTCCCCAAGGCCCTCGTGCCCGTGGACGGCGACACGACCGTCCTCGATCTGACGCTCGGCAACTTCGCCGAGATCGGGCTCACCGAGGCCGCGATCGTCGTCGGCTACCGCAAGAAGGCCGTGTACGAGCGCAAGGCGGCCCTGGAGGCGAAGTACGGCCTCACCCTCACACTCGTCGACAACGACAAGGCCGAGGAGTGGAACAACGCCTACTCCCTGTGGTGCGCCCGCGACGTCATCAAGCGCGGTGTGATCCTCGCCAACGGCGACACCGTCCACCCCGTCTCCGTCGAACGCACGCTCCTCGCGGCCCGCGGCGAGGGCCGGAAGATCATCCTCGCCCTCGACGCGGTGAAGCAGCTCGCCGACGAGGAGATGAAGGTCATCACCGAGGCGGACAAGGGCGTACGGCGCATCACGAAGCTGATGGACCCCGCCACCGCCACCGGCGAGTACATCGGCGTCACCCTCATCGAGGCCGAGGCCGCCGACGAGCTCGCCGACGCCCTGAAGGCCACCTTCGAGCGCGACCCCGACCTCTACTACGAGGACGGCTACCAGGAACTCGTGGACAGAGGCTTCACCGTCGACGTCGCCCCCATCGGCGACGTCCCCTGGGTGGAGATCGACAACCACGACGACCTCGCGAAGGGCCGTGTCATCGCGTGCCAGTACTGACCCGACTCATCCCGTCCCCCGTCGTCGTCGACATCACCAGCGGCGCCATGGACGACCTCGCCGGCCTCCTCGCCGACCAGCGGATCTCCGCGTCCGGCAGACTCGCCCTCGCCGTCAGCGGCGGCTCCGGCCAGGCGCTGCGCGAGAAGCTGGCCCCGGTGCTGCCCGACGCGGACTTCTTCCTGGTCGCCGACGGCACCATCGACTGCGCCGTGAAGCTCGCCGACGACATAAAGGGCAAGCGTTACGACGCGGTCGTCGGGCTCGGCGGCGGCAAGATCATCGACGTCGCCAAGTACGCGGCGGCCCGCGTGGGCCTGCCGATGGTGGCCGTCGCCACCAACCTCTCGCACGACGGCATCTGTTCGCCGATCTCCACGCTCGACAACGACAACGGCCGTGGCTCGTACGGCGTCCCGACGCCCATCGCGATCGTCGTCGACCTCGACGTCATCCGCGAGGCCCCCGTCCGCTTCGTCCGCTCCGGCATCGGCGACGCGCTCTCCAACATCTCCGCCATCGCCGACTGGGAGCTGTCCCACAAGATCACCGGCGAACCCGTGGACGGCCTCGCCGCCGCCATGGCCCGGACCGCCGGCGAGGCCGTCCTGCGCCATCCCGGCAGCGTCGGGGACGACGAGTTCCTCACCGTCCTCGCCGAGGCGCTCGTCCTGACCGGGATCGCCATGTCGATCAGCGGCGACTCCCGCCCCTCCTCCGGCGGCTGCCACGAGATCAGTCACGCCTTCGACCTGCTGTATCCCAAGCGCTGCGGCCTCCACGGCGAGCAGGTGGGGATCGGCGCGGCCTTCGCGATGCACCTGCGCGGCGCGCACGAGCAGTCAGGGCTCATCGCGGAGGTCCTGCGCGGACACGAGATGCCGGTGCTCCCCGAACAGATCGGCTTCACCGCCGACGAGTTCGTGCGCGCCGTCGCCTACGCGCCGCAGACCCGCCCGGGCCGCTTCACGATTCTGGAGCACCTCGACCTGTCCACCGATCAGATCAGGGACGCGTACGCCGACTATGCCAAGACCATCAGTAGCTGAACTCCGTCCGGTCGTTCACCCCCCCGGCGTCAAGGACCGGCGGAGCGGCGAGCACTGGGGGGGCCGGCTGTACATGCGCGAGGTCTCCCTGCGCGTCGACCGGTACCTGGTGAACACACGGGTCACGCCCAACCAGCTGACCTATGTGATGACCGTCGCCGGTGCCCTGGCCGCCCCCGCCCTCCTGGTGCCGGGGATCGGCGGCGCGGTGCTCGGCGTGCTGATGGTCCAGCTCTATCTGCTGCTGGACTGTGTGGACGGCGAGGTCGCCCGCTGGAAGAAGCAGTACTCGATGACCGGGGTCTATCTGGACCGGGTCGCCGCCTACCTCTGCGACGCCGCCGTCCTGGTCGGCTTCGGGCTGCGCGCCGCCGATCTGTGGGGCTCGGGGCGGATCGACTGGCTGTGGGCCTTCCTCGGCACGCTCGCCGCCCTCGGCGCCATCCTGATCAAGGCCGAGACCGACCTGGTGGGCGTCGCCCGTCATCAGCAGGGCCTGGCCCCCGTGAAGGAAGCGGCGTCCGAGCCGCGCTCCTCCGGCATGGCGCTGGCCCGCAGGGCGGCGGGGGCGCTCAAGTTCCACCGGCTCATCCTCGGGATCGAGGCGTCGCTGCTGATCCTGGTGCTGGCGATCCTGGACTCGATCAGGGACGACCTGTTCTTCTCCCGCCTCGGCGTCGCCGTGCTGGCCGGCATCGCCCTCGTACAGACACTGCTGCACCTCGTGTCCGTGCTCGCCTCCAGCAGGCTGAGGTGAGTGACATGCGTCTCGGTGCGGTGATCATCACCATGGGCAACCGCCCCGACGACCTCCGCGCCCTGATCGACTCCGTCGCCAAGCAGGACGGCGACCCGATCGACGTCGTGGTCGTGGGCAACGGCGCCCCGATCGGCGAGGTGCCCGACGGCGTACGCACCGTCGAGCTGCCCGAGAACCTCGGCATCCCCGGCGGCCGTAACGTCGGCATCGAGGCCTTCGGCTCCTGCGGCTCCGACGTCGACGTCCTGCTCTTCCTCGACGACGACGGGCTGCTGCCCGGCACCGACACCGCGGAGCTGGTCCGCGAGGCGTTCGCCGCCGACCCGGTCCTCGGTATCGTCAGCTTCCGGATCGCCGACCCCGACACGGGGCTGACCCAGCGCCGGCACGTCCCCCGGCTGCGCGCGTCGGACCCGCTGCGCTCGTCCCGTGTGACGACCTTCCTGGGAGGTGCCAACGCCGTCCGTACGAAGGTCATCGCCGAGGTCGGCTCGCTGCCCGGCGACTTCTTCTACGCCCATGAGGAGACGGACCTGGCCTGGCGGGCGCTGGACGCCGGCTGGATGATCGACTACCGCGCCGACATGGTGCTCTTCCACCCCACGATGCCGCCGTCACGGCACGCGGTCTACCACCGCATGGTGGCCCGTAACCGGGTCTGGCTCGCCCGCCGCAATCTGCCCGCGCCCGTCGTCCCGGTCTATCTCGGCGTCTGGATCCTGCTCACCCTGGCCCGGCGCCCCACCGTTCCCGCGCTCAAGGCATGGTTCGGTGGTTTCCGGGAAGGCTGGACGACTCCGTGCGGTCCACGCCGGCCCATGAAGTGGCGTACGGTGTGGCGGCTGACCCGACTGGGCCGACCGCCTGTCATCTGACAGGCTCGGTTCTGAGAACATCGGGGCTGGGTCCGCTCCGAACGACGGACCCCGACTTCCGGGTCACGGCCGTCCACGCCTGTGCCCGACCGGCTGCGCATCTTGAACACGAAAGTTTCAACTTGTGAGTGAGACAACCCATGACGGCGCGATCGCGATGAGCGCCCCGCCGTCTCCCGACGACGGTCTGTCCTCGGCCGAACTGGCCGCCAAGTACGGCCTGTCGGTGAGCGGTGCCCGTCCGGGACTGGCCGAGTACGTCCGCAGGCTGTGGGGCCGGCGCCATTTCATCCTCGCCTTCTCCCAGGCGAAGCTGACGGCCCAGTACAGCCAGGCGAAGCTCGGCCAGCTCTGGCAGGTGGCGACCCCGCTGCTCAATGCCTTCGTCTACTTCTTGATCTTCGGCCTGATCCTGAACGCCGGACGCGGGATGGAGATCCGCGTCTACATCCCGTTCCTGGTCACGGGCGTGTTCGTGTTCGCCTTCACACAGACGTCCGTGATGGCGGGTGTGAAGTCGATATCGGGCAATCTCGGGCTGGTGCGCGCCCTGCACTTCCCCCGGGCCTCGCTGCCGATCTCCTTCGCGCTCCAGCAGCTCCAGCAGCTGCTGTTCTCGATGATCGTGCTGCTGGCCGTCGTGGTCGCCTTCGGCAGCCTCCCGGGCATGTCCTGGCTGCTGGTGCTGCCCGTCCTGGTGCTCCAGTTCGTGTTCAACACCGGCCTCGCGCTGATCATGGCCCGGCTGGGCAGCAAGACGCCCGACCTCGCGCAGCTCATGCCGTTCATCATGCGCACCTGGATGTACGCCTCCGGCGTGATGTTCTCGATCCCGCTGATGCTGGCGAACAAGCCGGACTGGCCGAGCTGGATCGTCGACGTCCTCCAGTACAACCCCGCCGCCATCTACATGGACCTCATCCGCTTCGCGCTGATCGACGGCTACGGCTCGGAGAACCTGCCCCAGCACGTGTGGGCGTCGGGTCTCGCCTGGTCGCTGCTCGTCGGCATCGCCGGCTTTGTGTACTTCTGGAAGGCTGAGGAACGGTACGGCCGTGGCTGACCTCATCGAGCAGGGACGTATCCCCACCGTCATCGCCGACGACGTGCACATCGTGTACCGCGTCAACGGGACCGGTGGCGGCAAGGGCAACGCGACGGCGGCGCTGAGCCGCATACTCAGGCGCGACAAGAGCGAGGAGCGCGGGGTCCGCAAGGTCCACGCGGTCCGGGGTGTCAGCTTCACCGCCTACCGCGGCGAGGCGATCGGCCTGATCGGCACCAACGGCTCCGGCAAGTCGACCCTGCTGCGCGCCATCGCGGGACTGCTGCCCACGGAGCACGGGAAGGTGTACACGAACGGTCAGCCCTCGCTGCTCGGTGTGAACGCCGCGCTGATGAACGACCTGACCGGCGAGCGCAACGTCATCCTCGGCGGTCTGGCCATGGGCATGTCGCGTGAGCAGGTGCGTGAGCGCTACGAGTCGATCGTCGACTTCTCCGGCATCAACGAGAAGGGCGACTTCATAACCCTGCCGATGCGCACGTACTCCTCCGGTATGGCCGCCCGGCTCCGCTTCTCGATCGCGGCGGCCAAGGACCACGACGTCCTGATGATCGACGAGGCGCTGGCCACCGGTGACCGCAAGTTCCAGATCCGCTCGGAGGCGCGGATCCGTGAGCTGCGCAAGACGGCGGGCACGGTCTTCCTGGTCAGCCACAGCAACAAGTCGATCAGGGACACCTGCGACCGGGTGCTGTGGCTGGAGAGGGGCGAGCTCCTCATGGACGGGCCGACGGACGAGGTGCTCAAGGCGTACGAGAAGGAGACCGGCAAGTAGCCGGAATCCCGGGGGAGTTCGAGGCTCCCAACAGGGCCAGGGGCGGCCCCCGCCGGATGCGATCCGGCGGGGGCCGCCGCGCTGATCCGGGTACGCGGCGACCGGCCGGCGGCGTGCGGGCGGAGTCACTGTCGGTCATATTAGGTGGCGTCGAACGCGCCTTCGAACGCACGAGCGACAACATGGTCGCCGGCCCGGTGCCGCCCCGGGAGTGTCCCGCCGTCGGCCGACCCGGTCGCCGCCGAGTCTCGCGGGGAGTCCGTCCGGTGCCCGGGAATCGTCAAAGTTGTGTCAAGTCCCGTGCCGCCGAGGAAGGTTGGGAGGGGCCGTGATGTTGTCGTTGTGCGCGAGACGCCCCGGCGCGGGCCTGGGCGTTGTACAACGTAAGCTGTACCGGTGCTGATTCGTGGCAAGAGCGGCGATACGCCCGCCGGCCCCGGCTGACCGGCCGCGGATCCGCCCCCATAACGGCGGTATCCCAGTCGCCAGGCCGCGCGGCGTGTCCGAAATGGGATGTTTGGGTCGGCAGTGTAGAACGGGAGACGTGACGGCAATGACGGTTGATCTCCAGCTCCGCGAGGGTCGCGCCGTCCCCGCAGCAGGCGGTCCGCGGTGACGGGCGCCTCCCAGAGGCAGACCGGGACCTCGTCGCGGGCCACCCTCGACAAGGCGTCGGGTGAGAACTTCCCCGTCGCCCCCTTCTTCCTGCCCCGCGCCTGGCGCCAGGATCTGATGGCCGTCTACGGCTTCGCCCGTCTCGTCGACGACATCGGCGACGGGGACCTCGCACCCGGTGGCGAGGACGCCCGGCACCTCGGCCTCGACCCCTCCGCCACGGACGACAGGCTCGCCATGCTGGACGCCTTCGAGGCCGACCTGCGGCGGGTCTTCGATCCGGCCGGCGCGGCCCCGGGCCACCCGCTGCTCAGGTTCCTCACCCCGACCGTACGGCGCCACGCGCTGACCCCCGAACCGTTCCTCGGGCTGATCGAGGCGAACCGCCAGGACCAGTCCGTACGCCGCTACGGCACCTACGACGACCTCGTCGCCTACTGCGAACTCTCGGCCAACCCCGTCGGCCGGCTCGTCCTCGCAATCACCGGCACCGCGAGCCCCGAACGCGTCCGCCGCTCCGACGCCGTCTGCACCGCGCTCCAGATCGTCGAACACCTCCAGGACGTCGCCGAGGACCTGGCGAACGACCGGATCTATCTGCCCGCCGACGACATGAAGCGGTTCCATGTCACCGAGGCGGACCTCGCCGCGCCCACCGCGAACTCGTCCGTCCGGAGCCTGATCGCCTTCGAGGCCGACCGGGCCGGTCAACTCCTCGACGAGGGAGGGCCGTTGGTTCACAGCGTCCGGGGCAGACTCAGACTCCTGCTCGCCGGATTCGTCGGCGGGGGGCGCGCCGCCCTCTCCTCGGTCGCCGCCGTGGGACACGATGTACTGCCCGGACCGCCCAGAGCGACCACACCACGTCTGCTGCGTGAAGTGGGAGCAGTCCTGCGGAAAACGCACAGAAAGGGGTGAGCCGGATCGTGGAGGGACAGACCCCCCTGTCGGCGCCGGTACTGGCCGCGTACAGCTACTGCGAGACCGTCACCGGGCAGCAGGCCCGTAATTTCGCCTATGGCATCCGGCTGCTGCCCGCCGACAAACGGCAGGCCATGTCGGCGCTGTACGCGTTCTCGCGGCGCGTCGACGACATCGGCGACGGCACGCTGGAGCCATGGGCCAAGCAGTCGAGACTTGAGGAGACCCGCGCCCTCCTCGGACGGATCAGGGACGGCGGCGTCGAGGAGGACGACACCGATCCCGTCGCCGTCGCGCTCACCGACGCGGCCCGCCGCTTCCCGCTCCCGCTCGGCGGGCTCGACGAACTGATCGACGGCGTCCTGATGGACGTCAAGGGCGAGACGTACGAGACGTGGGACGACCTCAAGGTCTACTGCCGGTGCGTCGCCGGGGCCATCGGCCGACTCTCGCTCGGCGTCTTCGGCACCGACCCCGCCGCGCCCGGCGCCGAGCGCGCGTCGGAGTACGCCGACACGCTCGGCCTCGCGCTCCAGTTGACCAACATCCTGCGTGACGTGCGCGAGGACGCCGGCAACGCCCGTACCTATCTGCCCGCCGACGATCTGGCCAAGTTCGGCTGCTCGGCCGGGTTCCAGGGCGCCACCCCTCCCGCCGGCTCCGACTTCGCCGGGCTCGTCCACTTCGAGGTCAGACGCGCCCGCACCCTCTTCGCCGAGGGCTACCGGCTGCTGCCCATGCTCGACCGGCGCAGCGGCGCCTGCGTCGCCGCCATGGCGGGCATCTACCGCCGACTGCTCGACCGGATCGAACGCGATCCCGAGGCCGTCCTGCGCGGGCGGGTCTCGCTGCCCGGACGCGAGAAGGCGTACGTCGCGGTGCGCGGCCTCTCGGGACTGGACGCCAGGAACATCTCCCGGCAGGCCGCCAGGAGGCGCCCGTGACGCCGCCGCCCGCCGCCGGGGCCGGCCGCTCCCGCGTACGGCGATCAACCCTCCGGGGGTCTGACGCGTCCCTGACTGCGACAGCCGCAGGGGAGGGCGCATGACGACACCCGCACGTACGACGGCACGCCACGCGGTCGTCGTGGGCGGCGGCATCGCCGGTGTCACCGCCGCGCTCCAGCTCGCCGACGCCGGGGTGCGGGTGACGCTCGTCGAGGGCCGCCCGCGCCTCGGCGGTCTCGCCTTCTCTTTCACCCGCGGCGAGTTGACCGTCGACAACGGCCAGCATGTCTATCTGCGCTGCTGCACGGCCTACCGCTGGTTCCTCGACCGCGTCGACGGCGCCGCGCTCGCCCCCGTGCAGGACCGGCTGGACGTCCCCGTACTGGACGTGGGACGCGCGGGCAAGCCCCGTGTCGGACGGCTGAGCCGCAACGCCCTTCCCGTTCCCCTGCATCTCGCGGGCGGTCTCGCGACCTACCCGCACCTCTCGCTCGCCGAGAAGGCCTCCGTAGGACGCGCCGCGCTGGCGCTCAAGGCGCTCGACCCGGCCGACCCGGCCCTCGACGGCATCGACTTCGCGACCTGGCTCGGCCGCCACGGCCAGTCGGCCCGCGCCGTCGAGGCGTTGTGGAACCTCGTCTGCGTCGCCACCCTCAACGTCCCCGCCGAGCAGGCCTCCATGGGCCTGGCCGCGATGGTCTTCAAGACCGGACTGCTCTCCGAGCGCGGCGGCGCCGACATCGGATGGGCCCGGGTGCCGCTCGGTGAGCTGCACGACACCCTCGCCCGCAAGGCCCTCGACGCGGCGGGTGTACGGACCGAACTGCGCACCCGCGTCACGGCCGTGACCCGCGCCGGGGACGGCCGCTGGAGCGTCGACGTCCCGGGCGAGCGCATCGAGGCGGACACCGTGATCCTCGCCGTACCGCAGAGCGAGACGCACACGCTGCTGCCCGACGGCGCGCTCGACCAGCCGAGCCGGCTCCTCGACATCGGCACGTCGCCGATCCTCAACGTGCACGTCGTCTACGACCGCAAGGTGCTGCGCCGCCCCTTCCTCGCGGCCCTCGGCACCCCCGTCCAGTGGGTCTTCGACCGGACGGACGCCTCGGGCCTGAAGGAGGGCCAGTACGTGGCGCTGTCGCAGTCGGCGGTCACGGACGAGATCGATCTGCCGGTCGCCGAGCTTCGCGCCCGCTATCTGCCCGAGCTGAAACGTCTCCTCCCCGCCGCGCGGAGCGCCGAGGTGCGGGACTTCTTCGTGACGCGCGAGCGCACGGCGACCTTCGCGCCCACGCCCGGTGTGGGGCGGCTGCGACCGCCCGCCGAGACCCGCGCGCCCGGCCTCTTTCTGGCGGGGGCGTGGACCGCGACCGGCTGGCCCGCGACTATGGAAGGCGCGGTCCGCAGCGGTTTCAGCGCGGCGGGCGCGGCCCTGGCCCAACTCGGCCGCACCCACCGGCATCCCCTGCGGGAGGCCGCGTGAGACCGGACGCCGCGGTGAAGGGTGCGGCGAGCGGGAGAGCGGCGGACAACGGCGCGACGAGTAACGGCGCGGCAAGGACGAGTACGGCGACGACGCGTACGGGACCCATCAGTACTGCAAAAAGAGGAGAGACCGTGCCGACTGTGCCCCCGGCGAATCCGGCTGTCGACACCGCGGACGTCTTCGCGCTGCTGGAGCGCGGCCGTGCCCTGTCCACCCCCGTGCTGCGGGCCGCCATCGACAGACTCGCCGCGCCGATGGACACCGTCGCCGCCTACCACTTCGGCTGGATCGATGCCGAGGGCCGGCCCGCCGACGGCGACGGGGGCAAGGCCGTACGCCCGGCGCTGGCGCTGCTGTCGGCCGAGGCGGCGGGATCGCCGGCCGAGACCGGTGTCCCCGGCGCGGTGGCCGTGGAACTGGTGCACAACTTCTCGCTGCTGCACGACGACCTGATGGACGGCGACGAGCAGCGCCGCCACCGCGACACCGTCTGGAAGATGCACGGCCCCGCCCAGGCCATCCTCGTCGGTGACGCGCTCTTCGCGCTCGCCAACGAGATCCTGCTGGAGATCGGCACCGCCGAGGCCGGCCGCGCCACCCGAAGGCTCACGGTCGCCACCCGCAAGCTGATCGACGGCCAGGCGCAGGACATCTCCTTCGAGCACCGTGAACGGGTGACCGTCGAGGAGTGCCTGGAGATGGAAGGCAACAAGACCGGCGCGCTGCTCGCCTGCGCCGTGTCCATCGGCGCCGTCCTCGGCGGCGCCGACGACCGGACGGCCGACCTCCTGGAGTCGTACGGTCATCACCTCGGCCTCGCCTTCCAGGCCGTGGACGACCTCCTCGGCATCTGGGGGGACCCCGGGGCGACCGGCAAGCAGACGTGGAGCGATCTGCGCCAGCGCAAGAAGTCCCTTCCGGTCGTCGCCGCGCTCGCCGCCGGGGGCCCCGCGTCGGAACGGCTCGGCGAGCTGCTGGCCGCCGACGCCAAGAGCACGGACTTCGCCAGCTTCTCGGAGGAGGAGTTCGCGACCAGGGCCGCGCTCATCGAGGAGGCGGGCGGCCGGGAGTGGACCTCCCAGGAGGCCCGCAGGCAGCACGCCGTCGCCATCGAGGCCCTGAACGGTATCGACATGCCCGAACGGGTCCGCGCGCAGCTCACCGCGCTCGCGGACTTCGTCGTCGTACGAAAGAGATGATCACCATCGCCATCTGTATATCCACGCTCACCGGAGGCTGACGCACCGAAAGCCTCCGTAGTCGCGCCGTCCGTCGGTTCGTTCCCGATCCCCCGGACGACGGAGACCCCAGCACAGCAGAGGACCAACTGCACGTAAGGGGAAGCCATGACAGCGACGACCGACGGAAGCACCGGGGCCGTGGGACCCCGCGCTGCCGCGGCGAGCGAACCGTCCGACACCACTCACGTCGTGAGCGACATCGGAGAGGTCGCACGGCGTGCCACCGCACGATCCGTCGAGCATCTGCTCGGCCAACAGGACGCCCAGGGCTGGTGGAAGGGCGACCTGGAGACCAATGTGACCATGGACGCCGAGGACTTGCTGCTCCGGCAGTTCCTCGGTGTGCAGGACGCGAGGACCACCGAGGCGGCCGGCCGCTTCATCCGCGGCGAACAGCGCCCCGACGGGACCTGGGCCACCTTCTACGGCGGGCCCGGCGAACTCTCCGCCACCATCGAGGGATACGTGGCGCTGCGGCTCGCCGGGGACGAGCCGGACGACCCCCACATGGCGCGCGCCGCCGCCTGGATCCGGGAACAGGGCGGCATCGCCGAGAGCAGGGTCTTCACCCGGATCTGGCTCGCGCTCTTCGGCTGGTGGAAGTGGGACGACCTCCCCGAGGTCCCGCCCGAGGTGATCTTCCTGCCGAAGTGGTTCCCGCTGAACATCTACTCGTTCGGCTGCTGGGCCCGGCAGACCATCGTGCCTCTCACGATCGTCTCCGCCCTGCGCCCCGTCCGCCCCGCGCCCTTCGCCCTGGACGAACTGCACACGGACGTACGGCGCCCGAATCCCCTGAAACCGCTGGCCCCGGCGGCCAGTTGGGACGGGATCTTCCAGCGCGTCGACAAGGTGCTGCACCTGTACCACAAGGTCGCGCCGCGCGCCGTCCGACGTACGGCGATGAACGCGGCGGCCCGCTGGATCGTCGAACGCCAGGAGAACGACGGCTGTTGGGGCGGTATCCAGCCGCCGGCCGTCTACTCGATCATCGCCCTGCATCTGCTCGGCTACGACCTGGAGCACCCGGTGATGCGCGCCGGACTCGAATCGCTCGACCGCTTCGCCGTCTGGCGCGAGGACGGCGCGCGCATGATCGAAGCCTGCCAGTCCCCGGTGTGGGACACCTGTCTGGCCACGATCGCGCTGGCCGACGCCGGTGTGAGCCCGGACCACCCGGCACTGGTCAAGGCGGCCGAGTGGATGCTCGACGAGCAGATCGTGCGCCCCGGCGACTGGTCCGTACGCAGACCCGGACTCGCCCCCGGCGGCTGGGCGTTCGAGTTCCACAACGACAACTACCCCGACATCGACGACACCGCCGAGGTCATCCTCGCCCTGCGCCGGGTCGCGCACCCGGACACCGGGCGGATGGACACGGCCGTCCAGCGCGGCGCCCGCTGGACGCTCGGCATGCAGTCGAAGAACGGCGCCTGGGGCGCGTTCGACGCCGACAACGTCAGCCCGTTCCCCAACCGGCTGCCGTTCTGCGACTTCGGCGAGGTCATCGACCCGCCGTCGGCGGACGTCACCGCCCATGTCGTGGAGATGCTCGCGTACGAGGGTCTGGCCAAGCACCCCGACACCCGGCGCGGTATCGAGTGGCTGCTCACCGAACAGGAGGCGGACGGCTCCTGGTTCGGCCGCTGGGGCGTCAACTACGTGTACGGGACGGGGTCCGTCGTGCCGGCGCTCGTCGCCGCCGGGCTGCCCGAGAGCCACCCGGCGATCCGCCGCGCGGTCGGCTGGCTCGAATCCGTACAGAACGACGACGGCGGCTGGGGCGAGGACCTGCGCTCGTACCGCGAGGACAAGTGGATCGGGCACGGCGCGTCCACCGCCTCGCAGACCGCGTGGGCGCTGCTCGCGCTCCTGGCCGCCGGGCGGCGCGAGACACCGGCCGTCGAGCGCGCGGTCGCGTGGCTCGCGGCGGCCCAGCGGGAGGACGGCTCCTGGGACGAGCCGTATTTCACCGGCACCGGGTTCCCGTGGGACTTCTCCATCAACTACCACCTCTACCGGCAGGTGTTCCCGCTCACTGCTCTCGGCAGATACGTCAACGGGGAGCCGCGTCCGGGCCGCGGGTCCGCCCGCGGCGAGCTGCTCGGGGACGGCCGGACGAGGAACGTCACGGAGCGACGACCCGACAGCCGGGCGGACAGCCGCAAGGGGGCCTGATGGGACCGGCCCCCGACCGAGCCGACCGAGCCGCCCCCGTCGACGCGGGGGCCGGCCCCGCCACGACACCGCTGCTGATCGCCTGCGCCCTCGGCATCGAGCAGGTGGCTCTGCGCAGCGCCCTGCGGAGCGCACAAGCGGGGCGGGGCGGCCGTACGGGCGGGACCGGGCCCGTCACCGTCCTGCGGACGGGCATGGGCCCCAAGAACGCCGAGCGCGCGACGGCGCGCGCGCTCGGAACCGACCGGAACAGGGCCGCGGCCGTCATCGCGTCCGGATTCTGTGCCGGCCTGGTCCCCGGGATGAACCCGGGGGACCTGATCGTCGCCGAAGAGACCCGGGGCTCCCACGGCCTGACGCGCTGTACGGGAACGGCGCTGCTCGTGGAGGCGCTGTCCCGGGCGCTGCCAGGACGTACCGTCCACACCGGCCCGCTGGCCGGATCCGACCATGTGGTGCGCGGCCCCGAGAGGGCCGGGCTGCGTGCCACGGGAGCCGTGGCCGTGGACATGGAGTCCGCGGCCACGCTGCGCACCGCTCTGAGCGCCGGGTCCCGCCCGGTTGCGGCCGTACGGGTGGTCGTGGACGCTCCAGAGCATGAGCTAGTCCGAATTGGCACGGTAAGCGGTGGAATATCAGCTTTCCGTGTCCTTCGTGCCGTCATTCCGGCTTTTCTTGAATGGCACCGTTCTTTGCTGCTCCCCAGGAGGTGAGCTAGATGGCCATGCCGCTCCGTCAGACCATCAGGGTCGGGACATACCTCGTCGAACAGAAGCTACGCAGGCGTGAGAAGTTTCCACTCATCGTCGAGCTGGAACCACTCTTCGCCTGCAATCTCGCATGTGAGGGCTGCGGCAAGATCCAGCACCCGGCCGGGGTCCTGAAGCAGCGTATGCCCGTGGCGCAAGCGGTGGGGGCGGTGCTCGAATCCGGGGCACCGATGGTCTCCATCGCCGGCGGCGAGCCGCTGATGCACCCGCAGATCGATGAGATCGTCAGGCAGCTCGTCGCGAAGAAGAAGTACGTCTTCCTCTGCACCAACGCGATGCTGATGCGCAAGAAGCTGGAGAAGTTCACCCCCTCGCCGTACTTCGCCTTCGCCGTGCACATCGACGGCCTGCGCGAGCGGCACGACGAGTCGGTCGCCAAGGAAGGGGTCTTCGACGAGGCCGTGGAGGCGATGAAGGAGGCCAAGAAGCGCGGCTTCCGGGTCACCACCAACTCCACCTTCTTCAACACCGACACCCCGCAGACCATCATCGAGGTCCTCAACTACCTCAACGACGACCTGAAGGTCGACGAGATGATGATCTCGCCCGCCTACGCCTACGAGAAGGCACCCGACCAGGAGCACTTCCTGGGCGTCGAGCAGACGCGGGAGCTGTTCAAGAAGGCGTTCGCCGGCGGCAACAGGGGACGCTGGCGCCTGAACCACTCACCGCTCTTCCTGGACTTCCTGGAGGGCAAGGCCGACTTCCCGTGCACGGCCTGGGCGATCCCCAACTACTCGCTCTTCGGCTGGCAGCGCCCCTGCTATCTGATGAGCGACGGATACGTCCCGACGTACCGGGAACTGATCGAGGAGACCGACTGGGACAAGTACGGCCGGGGCAAGGACCCGCGCTGCGCCAACTGCATGGCGCACTGCGGCTACGAGCCGACGGCCGTACTCGCCACCATGGGCTCCCTCAAGGAGTCGCTGCGTGCCGTACGGGAGACGGTCGCCGGGAGCAGCTGAGACCGGCGGCCCGTGACGTCACGGGCACCGGAGGGACAGCGGCGCACCCCGCCGCTGTCCCTCCGGCGCCCTGACCGGAGTGCAGAGAGCTGACGGATCCACGAGAGGATCCAGAGGGGGCCGAACATGTCGATGCTGGAGAACATCCGGGGGCCGCGCGACCTGAAGGCGCTGAGCAGGACCGAACTCGACGAACTGGCCGGGGACATCAGGGAGTTCCTGATCCCCGCGGTCGCCAGGACCGGGGGCCATCTGGGCCCCAACCTCGGGGTGGTGGAGCTGACCGTCGCCCTGCACCGCGTCTTCGACTCACCGGCCGACCGCATCCTGTGGGACACCGGACACCAGAGCTATGTCCACAAACTGCTCACCGGCAGGCAGGACTTCTCCAAGCTGCGGACCAAGGGTGGCCTCTCCGGCTATCCCTCGCGCGAGGAGTCCGACCACGACGTCATCGAGAACTCCCACGCCTCCACCGTGCTCGGCTGGGCCGACGGGCTCGCCAAGGCCCGCCAGGTGCGCGGCGGCGCCGACCACGTCGTGGCGGTCATCGGGGACGGCGCGCTCACCGGCGGAATGGCCTGGGAGGCCCTGAACAACATCGCCGCGGCGAGGGACCGGCCGCTGATCATCGTGGTCAACGACAACGAGCGGTCGTACGGTCCCACCATCGGCGGCCTGGCCAGGCACCTCGCCATCCTGCGCACCACCGACGGCTACGAGCAGGTGCTCGCGTGGGGCAAGGAGGTCCTGCGGGGGACCCCCGTGGTCGGCCGGCCGCTGTACGGGTCGCTGCACGGCGCGAAGAAGGGCTTCAAGGACGCCGTCGCCCCGCAGGGCATGTTCGAGGACCTCGGGCTCAAGTACGTGGGACCGATCGACGGACACGACGTCGGGGCCGTCGAGACGGCGCTGCGGCGCGCGAGCCGCTTCTCCGGACCCGTACTGGTGCACTGTCTGACCGAGAAGGGCCGCGGCTACCAGCCCGCCCTGGACGACGAGGCCGACCACTTCCACACCGTCGGCGTGATGGACCCGCTGACCTGCGAACCGCTGGCGCCTCCCGGCAAGCCCTCCTGGACCTCGGTCTTCGGTGACGAGATCGTCGCCATCGGCGAGGAGCGCCCCGACGTCGTCGCCGTCACGGCCGCCATGCTGCACCCCGTGGGGCTGACGGGATTCGCCGCGCGCTTCCCCGAGCGCGTGTGGGACGTCGGCATCGCCGAGCAGCACGCGGCGGTCTCCGCCGCCGGGCTCGCCACCGGCGGACTGCACCCCGTCGTCGCCGTCTACGCCACCTTCCTCAACCGCGCCTTCGACCAACTGCTCATGGACGTCGCGCTGCACCGGTGCGGAGTCACGTTCGTACTCGACCGGGCCGGTGTCACCGGCGTCGACGGCCCCTCCCACAACGGCATGTGGGACATGTCCCTGCTCCAGTGCGTACCGGGTCTGCGGATCGCCGCGCCGCGCGACGCGGACCAGCTCAGGTCGCTGCTGCGGGAGGCCGTGGACGTCGACGACGCGCCGACCGTCGTGCGCTTCCCCAAGGAGTCGGTGGGCGAGACGATCCCCGCCGTCGGCCGTACGGGCGGGCTCGACGTCCTGCGCGCGCCGGAGGCCGGCGAGGCCGACGTGCTGCTGGTCTCGGTCGGGGCGCTCGCCGGGGTCTGCCTCGGAACCGCCGAACTGCTGGCCGCGCGCGGCATCGGCTGCACCGTGGTCGACCCCCGGTGGGTCAAGCCCGTGGACGCGGAGCTGGCGCCGCTCGCCGAGCGGCACCGGATCGTGGCCGTCGTGGAGGACAACAGCCGCAGCGGCGGCGTCGGTTGGGCCGTGGGACAGGCGCTGCGCGACGCCGACGTGGACGTACCGCTGCGGACGTTCGGCATCCCGGAACAGTTCCTCGCGCACGCCAAACGCGGTGAGGTGCTCGCCGACATCGGGCTCACCCCCGTCGAGATCGCGGGACAGATCAGCGCCGCACTGGCGCGCCAGGAGAAGCGCGAGGAGAAGACGCCATGACGGAGCACACGCGATGACCGGGTCGACAGGGCACGAGGAGGCGGCCGGGTCGCGGGAGGAGGAGGCGGCCGGAGTGCCGGGCAAGGAGTTCGACCTGGCGAAGCTGCTGGCCGAACGCGGCGGTGAGCGCTACGAGTTGCACAGCGCCCATCTGAACCACCAACTCCCGCGCATGCTGCGGACCATCGGCTTCGACAAGGTCTACGAGCGCGCCGAGGGCGCCTACTTCTGGGACGCCGAGGGCAACGACTACCTGGACATGCTCGCCGGCTTCGGTGTAATGGGCATCGGCCGGCACCACCCCGTCGTACGCAAGGCCCTCCACGACGTCCTCGACGCCTCGCTCGCCGACCTCACCCGCTTCGACTGCCAGCCGCTGCCTGGCCTCCTCGCCGAGAGACTGCTCGCCCACAGCCCGCATCTGGACCGGGTCTTCTTCGGCAACAGCGGTACGGAGGCGGTCGAGACGGCACTCAAGTTCGCCCG
Source organism: Streptomyces sp. NPDC058653 (assembly GCF_042716895.1). Classification (NCBI taxonomy): domain Bacteria; kingdom Bacillati; phylum Actinomycetota; class Actinomycetes; order Kitasatosporales; family Streptomycetaceae; genus Streptomyces; species Streptomyces sp. NPDC058653. Next base: position 121,091 of record NZ_JBHXRM010000013.1, read on the forward strand.
GTACGCCACGGGCAGGCCCAGGATTCTCTACTGCGCGCACGCCTTCCACGGGCTGACCATCGGCTCGCTGTCGGTCAACGGCGAGGACGGCTTCCGGGACGGCTTCGCGCCGCTGCTCCCCGACACGGCGATCGAGGGGGGCGATCTCGACGCGCTGGAGCGGGAGCTGAGGCGCGGCGACGTCGCGGGCTTCGTCGTCGAACCGATCCAGGGCAAGGGCGTGTACGCGACCCCGCCCGGCTTCCTGCGGGCCGCGCAGGAGCTGCTGCACCGGCACAAGGCGCTGCTCATCGTGGACGAGGTGCAGACCGGGCTCGGCAGGACCGGCGACTTCTACGCGTACCAGCACGAGGAAGGCGTCGAGCCGGACCTGGTCTGTGTCGCGAAGGCCCTCTCCGGCGGTTACGTACCGGTCGGCGCGACCCTCGGCAAGGACTGGATCTTCAAGAAGGTCTACTCCTCGATGGACCGGGTGCTGGTCCACTCGGCCAGCTTCGGATCCAACGCGCAGGCGATGGCCGCGGGGCTGGCCGTTCTGTCGGTGATCGAGGACGAGAAGATCGTCGCCAACGCCAGGACGACCGGTGATCTGCTGCGGACACGGCTGGCCGCGCTGGTCGACCGGTACGAGCTGCTGAGCGAGGTGCGCGGCCGGGGACTGATGATCGGGATCGAGTTCGGCCGGCCGTCGTCGATCGGGCTGCGCAGCCGCTGGACGATGCTCCAGACCGCCCGCAAGGGTCTCTTCGCGCAGATGGTCGTGGTGCCGCTGCTCCAGAAGCACCGCATCCTCACCCAGGTCTCCGGGGACCATCTGGAGGTGATCAAGCTGATTCCGCCGCTGACCATCGGGGAGCGGGAGGTCGACCGCTTCGTGACGGCCTTCACGGCCGTGATGGACGACGCGCACGCGGGTGGCGGACTGATGTGGGACTTCGGCCGGACGCTGGTGAAGCAGGCGCTCGCCAACCGGTGAGGACGGGTGTCGGTGCCGACGCCGGTGTCGGTGGCCGTAGGCGGGTTTGCCTCTGAGGTAATAAATTTGCCTCAGAGGAGAATTGCTGGCGGAATGGGGGCATGAACAACCCCGCCGCTCATGAACAGGCGACCGACCGGACCGACGCCACGGACGAGACCCTGCCGGACGTCGCGCCCCGGCTGCGCGAGCTGCGTCGCGGCCGGGGCCTCACCCTGGAGGCCGCCGCCGGACGGGCCGCGCTCTCCCCGGCCCATCTCTCCCGACTGGAGACCGGACGGCGCCAGCCCTCGCTGCCGATGCTGCTCGGACTGGCGCGCGTCTACGGTACGACGGTCTCCGAGCTCCTCGGTGAGGAGCCGCCCGAGCGCGACCCGGTCATCCGCGCCGCGCGGGCCGAGCCCGTCGAGGCCGACGGCTGGATCTACCGCCAGGCGGGCAGCTCCTCCGGCCGGGCGATGCAGCCGCTGCGGGTGACGGTCCCGTACGGCGCGCAGGGCGACCTCGTCCGCGTCCATCCGGGGGAGGAGTGGATCCATGTCCTGGAGGGGCGGCTGCGGCTCGCCCTCGGGGACGCGGTCCATGTCCTCGACCCGGGCGACAGCGCCCACTTCGACTCGACCACCCCGCACCGCCTCGCGGCGGCCGGCCCCGCCGGTGTCGAGCTGCTGTTCGTGCACACCCTGCTGACCAGCCCTGTCGGTGAGCTGTGCCTGCCCGGTGGGGCGCACCGCCGCTGAACCGGCGCCACTGACCCGCCGTCAGCCGTGACAGCGGGCCCCGACCCGACCGGATCCGACCCGACCAGAGAGGCCATCACCGTGTCCGACAGCCCAGTGGACGCCGTTCAGGAGCCGTCGCCCGAGGAGCCCGCCAAGTCCGTGATGGACGAGGAACGGAGCTTCCCCCGCGGTCTCGCCATCCGGCTCTTCGTCTACCTCGTCGCCGGCCATGTCCTGGCCGGCTTCCTCTATCTGCTCTTCGAGGCGGGCGCCGCCAACCGGTAGGTCCGCGGGGCCCGCCGCTCCGGAGAGGCCTCAGTCCTCGACGAGGCGCGTCCGCAGCCGCTCGCGCGTCTCGTCCGTCAGCCCCAGACCGTCCGTGAGATAGCGGTCGACGCTGCCCCACGTCTCCTCCATCGTCGTGAACGCCGTTTCGAGATAGACGGCGCGCGCGTCGAAGAGCGGGGCCAGCAGCTCCAGCACCTCGGGCGAGGTCCCGCCCGGCGACGGGTCGCTGCGCCGTACCTGATACCTGCGGTGCGGATCGTTCGACTTCAGATAGTCCGCCTCGATCGCCTCCCGCTCCACACCCACCGCGAGCAGCGACACCGCGATGGAGAGACCGGCCCTGTCCTTGCCCGCCGCGCAGTGCATCAGCGCGGGCAGGCTCTCCTCGGCCAGGGAGTGCAGCACGCGCCGGTGCTCGGCGGTGCGGTCCAGAATGATCGAACGGTACGAAGCGGACATCCGGGCCACGCCCTTGCCGTCGGCGAGGATCGACCGCAGCTGGTCGAGATCGCCGTCGCGGACCATCTTCCAGAACTCTGTGCCGTCGGCCGGGTCGGTGAGCGGGATGTTCACATTGCGTACGCCGACCAGCTCGACGTCCAGACCGTCGAGCTTCTGGTCGGCCGCGTTGCGGAAGTCGAAGACGGTGTGCAGTCCCAGCGAGGTCAGGAACGCCGAGTCCTCGGCGGTGGCGTGCGCGAGGTGGCCGCTGCGGAAGAGGCGTCCGTACCGTACGGTCCGTCCGTCGACGGTCGGCAGACCGCCCACGTCCCGGAAGTTGCGTACTCCGGCGAGATCGGGCTCGCCCGGCGGGACCTGCTCCGGCACCTCGTGCGTCACGTGCGCTCCTCCGCGTCTGCGGTCGGCGCTCGTCGCCGACGCGCTCCGACTTTACGACATCGGTTCCCTCTGAAAGCGCCTGGCGAATAGGGCTTCTGTCCGGATTGGGTGATTGCTCATAAGGTGCCCCGGTCGCAGGTGAGATGGGTGCAGATCGGCTTCGGCTGGTGAGCAGGATCATATCCGTGACGGTGTGTGGCCGGGCGCGGGAAGGGAATTGGGGGCGTCGCACGGAATTCGAAGATCCGTAATCCACGCAGGGTGACCGCTCACGGAGCCGATATTCAAGGGTGGATTGACGGAGAGGATTCACCGGCTTGTACCGGTCGCCCCACGCGGCTTACCGTCACCGCAATCCGAGCGGATCGCCGAATCCTGCCGCCGTTCGGAATCCGCATCCACCCAGCACTCATCAACGTGTGGCAGGAGCGGGGGACCCAGGTAGAACGCCGGTCCGGAGATCCGGACGGCTTGGGGTGAAGCCGCGTCACGGCGCGGCCGGGCATCTCCAGCCCGAACCCGACAGCTCACCTCGTAGGCGCCGGAGAGGAATTCGCCATGCCCGGAAAGGGTAAGCACCGTCGTCCGAGGACCAACCCGATCACCCGTGGATTCGTCGCCGCGGGAACGGGTGGCGCCGCCATCGCAATTCCGCTCATCGGTGCCACGGGCGCCCACGCCGCGGAGCAGTCCTCCGCACCGTCGGCGGCCTCCGGGCGCGCCGTCGCCGCGGCGCACAGCACGGCCACCGCGCAGACCGCCCAGAAGGCCGCGACCGCCAGAACCGTGCGGACGTACTCCGTCACCGCGGGGGACTACCTCGCCAAGATCGCCGAGAAGCAGAAGGTCAGAGGCGGCTGGCAGAAGCTCTACGCGGACAACCGGGAGGCCGTCGGTGACAACCCGTCGCTGATCCACCCGGGTCTGAAGCTCACCATCGGCGCCAAGGCCAAGGCCAAGGCGTCCGCCGAGGACAAGGCCGAGGCCGCTCCGAAGAAGGCAGCCCCGAAGAAGGCCGCGCCCGCGAAGCCCGCTCCGGCCGAGCCCGCCCCGAAGGCCGACACCACCGCGAACGAGCCGGCCGCGCAGAGCGCCGACTCCGGCTACACCGCGCCCGTCGACGGCGCGACCGTCACGACCCCGTACCGCGCCGCCGGCGGCAGCTGGGCCAGCGGCTACCACACGGGCGTGGACTTCGCGGCCGCCTCGGGTACCACCGTCAAGGCGGTCGGCCCCGGCACCGTCGTCTCGGCCGGCTGGGCCGGTTCGTACGGCAACGAGGTCGTCATCCAGCACGACGACGGCCAGTACTCGCAGTACGGCCACCTCTCCTCGCTCTCCGTCTCGGCGGGCCAGCGGGTCTCCGGTGGCGACCAGATCGGCCTCTCCGGTTCCACCGGCAATTCCACGGGACCGCACCTGCACTTCGAGATCCGCACCGGTCCGAGCTACGGCTCCGACGTCGACCCGGTGGCGTACCTGCGCGAACACGGCGTTTCCCTCTGACCACTTCGGTCACGCACGTAATCGGCCGTTCGGCCGGCACCTTCGGGTACCGGCCGAACGGCCTTTCGTATATTCCCCGGTTGAACGAATTTTGACCGATGGCGTTTCTCACCGAAGCCGGCGTCTTCTTACGGTCGCGTAGGTCGGATCCCCGGGTGAATGATGTTCTGCTGTGGCTGACGATTCGAGAACGGAAACCAGAGGTGCCTTCGGGTCTTACGCGGCCATCGGTGACAGTTTCACCGAGGGCGTCGGCGATCCCGGACCGGGCGGAATCTACGTCGGCTGGGCGGACCGTCTCGCGGTACTGCTCGCCGACCGGACGCCGGAAGGATCGTTCCGGTACGCCAATCTCGCCGTACGAGGACGACTGCTCGACCAGATCGTCGCCGAGCAGATCCCGCGGGCCAAGGAACTCGCCCCGGATCTGGTGACGTTCTGTGCCGGCGGGAACGACATCATCCGGCCCGGCTCCGACCCCGACGACGTCGCCGAACGTTTCGAACGGGCGCTGGCCGACCTCACGAGCGCGGTCGGCACCGTCATGGTCCCCACCGGGTTCGACACCCGGGGCGTGCCGGTCCTGCGCCATCTGCGCGGCAAGATAGCCACGTTCACCGCCCATGTCCGCTCCATCGCCGACCGCCACGACTGCCCGGTGCTGGACCTGTGGTCGCTCAAGTCCGTCCAGGACAGGCGCGCCTGGAACGGCGACCGGCTGCACCTGTCACCCGAGGGCCACACCCGCGTGGCGCTGCGCGCGGCCCAGGTCCTCGGCCTCGACACCCCCGCCGACCCCGACCAGCCGTGGCCGCCCCTGCCGCCGCGCGGCACCCTTGAGGTGCGCCGCGACGACATGCAGTGGGCGCGCGACTATCTGGTGCCCTGGATCGGCCGCCGGCTCCGCGGTGAATCCTCGGGCGACCACACCGTCGCCAAACGCCCGGACCTGCTGCCGCTGGTACGTCACTGAGTCACCCCGGCCCCACGGGAGCCGCCGCGGCCGGTACGCGTTCCAGGACGCCGCCCGCGAAGACGTCGTACAGCGGGAGCGTCTCCAAGTGGACGTAGCCGATGTGGCAGTCGCAGGTGGCGAGGGGGCACGCGCGGGGTTCGAGGGCGCGGCGGTAGGTGCCGTCGTAGAGATTGCCCAGCTCCGCCGGGACGAAGTGGCAGCGGCGGACCGTCCCCTCGCCGTCCACCGAGATCACCGACTCGCCCGTGCGGCACGGGAGGCCCGCCGAGCGGTGCGGGTGACGGCTGAACGGGAACAGCGGGTCGATCGAGGTCCACTGGGCGGCCTCCGGGTCCGCATACGTCCGGCCCTCCGCCGCGTTGACCCACAGGTAGACATGCCCGGGGAGATCCGCGCGGAGCCGGCGCGCCTGGTCGAGATGGTCGGGGAACCCGACGATCCCGACGCTGAAGCGGATGCCCGCCGCGCCCAACTCGCGGGCCTTGGTGAGGAAACGGTCGTACGGCGTCTGGCCCGGGTGATACGTGCACCAGAGCGCCAGCTTCTCCGGGTCGGCGGCTTTCAGCCAGTCCGTGCGGCAGCTCAGGTTCGTCTGGATGGCGACCCGCGCGACATGCGGGAGGTGGGAGAGCTCGGTCAGCGCCCGCCGGTACCAGGAGCGGGTCAGCCCTTCGCCCCACGGGGTGAAGAGGACCGACAACCGGTCGCCGGTCTGCGCTGCCACCCACGCCGTGAACCGCTCCAGCGCGGCCCTGTCCGCGCGCAACTGGTCCGTGCTGTCACGGCGCTTGGCGAACGGGCAGTACGGACAGTCGTAGTCGCAGGAGGCGAGCGGGCCCCGGTAGAGGATCGTCAGGTCCACGGCGGCCTCACTTCGGTTCGTACGCGGCCATCGCGGCCCGCACGGCGGGGGAGAACAGGGCCGGGCCCAGCGCGTCCGAATGGGCGAGCCCTTCGGGGGAGAGCCGCAGCAGACCGGGACCGGCGCCCGCGTCGAGCCAGCCGAGACCGGCGAAGCGGTCCAGCTCGGCGGGGAAGTCGTCGGCGGGAAGGCTGCCGAACCGCGCGCGGTACTCCTCCAGCGCCATGCCCTGCGCCTGGAGCAGCGACTGGAGAAGATGTCGGCGGCGCGCCTCGTCCAGGTCGACCGCACGGCCGACCTCGGCCCGGGAGAAGTCCTCGGTCCGCGTGTAGTCGTCGATGATGTTCCGGATCTCGCGCATCCCGACCGCGTAGTCGAAGGAGTAGTGCAGCTCCGAGGTGTACGAACGCGCCCCGCAGCCCAGGCCGATCATGCCGTCGGTCTGGCACGCGTAGTCGTCCGCCCCCTCGTGGGGCGCGTCTCGGCGGCGGAACATCCGCATCGACACCTGCTCGTACCCCTCGGCGAGCAGATGGTCCCGGCCCCGCCGGTAGAGATCGAGCCGCTGGGCGTCCCAGCCGGCCTCGCCGGGATGGGCGCGCCTGCCGAGCGGGGTCAACGGCCGTGCGTACAGCGGGTAGAGATACAGCTCCTCGGGCCGCCAGGCCAGCGCCGCGTCCAGCGAGAGCCGCCAGGACTCCGGGGTCTGTCCGTCGATGCCGTAGATGAGGTCGATGTTGAGGACCGGGATCCGCGTGTCCCGGATCCGGCCGAGCGCCGCCTCGACGTCGGAGCGGTGCTGCGGACGCACCGCCGCCCTCGCCTCCTCCTCGACGAAGCTCTGCACTCCGATGCTCAGCCGCGTCGCCCCGCGCTCGGCCAGCACCGCCAGCCGGTCGGCCGTGGCGGTCGACGGCGAGGTCTCCACCGAGAGCGGGACGGCCCGCAGGTCGGCGCCCATCCGTTTCTCGGCGATGTCGCAGAGCCGCTCCAGCTCGCCGGCCGTCAGGAAGGTGGGCGTGCCGCCCCCGAAGGCGGCTGCGGCGAAGCTCACGCCGGTGCCCGTCGTGCCGTCCGCGTGGAGCGCGTCGGCCACGGCGGTCGCCTGCCGGTCCAGCGCGTCCAGGTAACGGGTCGTCAGTTCGTCGGGGACTCCGATCCGGGTGAAGAGGTTGCAGAAGCCGCAGCGGACCTCGCAGAACGGTATGTGCAGATAGAGCGAGAGCGCGTCCTTGCGTTCACCGGCCCACAGACCGCTCAGCGCGGGGCGGTCGGCGAGCGGGCGGTATGCCGTCTTGTGCGGATAGGCGTACACGTAACTCTCGTACGGGCGCGGCCGGGGCGCGGTGCCGGTGGTACTGGTCGGATGGGTCATGAGGGTGCCCCTGGCTCCAGGAAGAAATGGGCGTACGGCACGGTCCAGACGGACTTGTGGCCCAGACGGTGACCCGTCCAGCCGTCGTCACCGTAGGCCGTGCCGTGGTCGGAACAGACGATGGTGAAGCAGCGGCGGCGGCTGCCGGCCGCGGCGAAGAGCCGGCCGATGTGCCGGTCCACATATTCGAGCGCGGCGGCGTGCGTCCGGCGGGAGTCGCCCGCCTCACGGGTGGCGCCGGGCAGATGGAACCAGTTCGGCTGGTGCAGCGACGGCACGTTGACGAAGAGGAACAGCCTTTGCGTGGCGGGCAGTTCGGCGACGACCCGCTCCGCGCGGGCCACCTGAGACTCGAAGGACGTCGGCGACGCGACACCGAACTCCGGCTCCCAGTGGCTCTCCTGGAACATCCCCGGCAGTACGGAACCGAGGGCGCCACGCTTGTTGAAGAAGCCGACGCCCCCGATGCAGACCGTCCGGTACCCGGCGTCCGCGAGACCCGACACGAGGTCGGGCGCGTCGAAGACGAACGTCCGCCCGGCGGTGGACTCGCTGCCCTCGAATCGCGCGGCGAACAGCCGCGGATGCGGTCCCGCCGCCGCGGGCGTGGGCAGGAACCCGGCGAACATGGCCTGGTGCGAGGCGTAGGTGAAACTGCCCGGCGCGTGCCGCTTCTCCCAGCGCCCACCCGGCAGATACCGACCGAGATTGGGCAGCCGTCCGGCCTCGGCCAGCTCGACGGCCACGTCGTACCGGAGTGTGTCGAGGGTGACCAGCAACAGATCGTCCCGCCCGACGACTTGACGCATGTCGGGCAGTCCCGCGTCGGCCGTGTCCGCCGTAGTGGCGATCTCCGTGTCCCTCCTCTCAGAGGCGCGCATACCGGTCGCCTCCCGTGGCCGTCGGGCGCGGGCGGGTGGTGCGCAGCGCGGCGAGTTGGGCTCCGTAGGTGTCCAGGCCCTCCGCGCCGCCGGCGGGGAGGCCGGTGAGTCCCGGCAGCAGGTCGCCGAAAGCGTTGACCTCGCCGACGGCGAAGCGGCGCCAGCCGGTCGCGGGGAGCAGGTCCACACCCACACAGTGCGTGCCCGGGAAGCAGGCCGCGGCCCGCTCGCAGATCGCCAGGGCGGCCGTCCAGCCCCCGCCACCGCTCGCCGCCTCGGTCGCCTGCCGTACCGCGTTCAAGTCGCCCCGGGACCCGCCGAGATGCAGGTTGGTCATCGGCGACGAGCTGGTCCGTACGACGGCGTGTGTCGCGCGGCCCGCGACCACCACTACCCGCAGGTCGGTCGCCCTGCCGTTCTGCATGGCTTTCGGGAGCCACCGCTCGACATGCAGTCCGTCCGGCGCCAGCGCGTCGACGATCGCCGCCACCTCGGACTCGGTCGTCAGACGCCGTACCCGAAGGGAGTTGAACAGCCGCCCGGCCGCGTCCCGTTCGACCGAGGTCGTCGCGCGCACCCGGCCGGGGCCGGCGGTCTCGACCGCCAGCACCCCGGAGGCCGACGACCCGTGCGCGATCTTGACGAACGCCCGGCGCATACCCGGACCGCCCATCAGCGCGCGCACGTCGTCCCAGCCGCGTACGGGCGGGGCGCCCCGCCCCGAGGTCGGCGACGGCGGCACGGGTACGGAGGCCAGGTCCAGCACCTCGTGACAGAGCCGCTTGTCGAAGAGCACCGCCAACTCGTCCGGGTCGTCGAGAAGTTCCGCGCCCGCCTCCCGTACGGCTCGGCCCAACTCCCGCACGGCGGAGGTGAACCGCTCGTACCAGAGGGCCGTTCCCTCGACCCGCGTCGGATCGTCCGTGCCCCGCAGCAGCCGCTCCACCGCCGCGTCCTCGCCCGGCGACTCGACCCGTACGGTCTCTCCGGGCCGGAACTCCGCGCGCCCGGCGAGCACATCGAGCCAGGCCACCTCGCGGGCCGGCGGCAGGCCCGCCGCGGCCACCGCGTCCTGGAACAGCCGCACACGGCGGTTGGCGGGATTGCCGACGACCGCCAGGCGCGGCCCGCCGCTACTCGGAGACGGCGACATAACGCCACTCGTCGTCTTCGTCGATGTCGTGGGACGGCGCCGCTTCCACACGCACACCGTGCGGGAGCAGAGCCTCCTCGATCCTCGCGGTCCAGGCCGGTGACATGAAGTGGTGGCGCAGGTCGAGCGCCTTCAGATGGCTGAGCGGCTGGCCGGCGAGCAGCGCCTCGCCGCCCGCGTCGCCGAGCGTGCCCATGGACAGGGCCAGCGATTCGAGCCCGGCGACGACCGGCGCGGAGGCGACGGCGCCGGCGATCTCGTCCTGGATCTCGCTGTTCTGGATGCCGAGATGGCGCAGTCGCGGGAATCCGCGGCCGTCGAGCAGCGGCGCGAGATCGGCGACGGTGGCATCGCCGCCGTACTCCTCGACGCCCAGCCACAGCTCCAGCCGCTCCAGCGCGGGCAGTTCACTGTCGCCGACCGCGCGGACGACGGCGCCGGGCAGCCCGCCCGACTCGAAACGCAGCACCCGCAGCCGGTCGTGCCTTACCGGCCGCAGCCGCACGGCACCGTTCTGATACGTGTCGCCGCAGCCCCGCACCCCGAACTCCTCCAGCGCCGGGAACGCCTCGATCGCCGGGGTGACGTCGGTCATCACCAGCCAGGACACCTCGCACTCCTCGCCGACCACGTCCGCCAGGAACAGGGCGCGCAGGGCGGGGAAGCGTGCCGCGTCCGCGACGATCAGCTCCAGGACGGGGGTCAGCGCCGAATACTCGCCCGTCCACCACGGCCCGATGACGAGCGCCTGGACGCGCTCGGTCTCCACGACATCCGTGAACCGCCCCCACAACTTCTCGAACGTCCACTCCTCCTGCCACCCGCAGTCGATCCGCCACGCCACGGCATCGGGCTCGGGCAGTCCGTCGGGCGGAAGGACCTCGTCGTGGGGGAGGGTGAAGACGGGCAGCCCGTGGAATTCGTCGAGGTGCTCGATACCGTCCGCGCCGATCATTCCGCCACCGCCGTGTAACGCGAGTCGCGGTCCGAGAGCGGCCCGCCCTCGGACAGGTCCAGGACCACACCGGCGGGCTCCAGCGTCGCGCGGAGCCGGTCCTCCATCGGCTTGCTCATGTAGTGGTGGTGCAGATCGAGCTTCTTGAGGTGCGTGAGCGGCTGACCGGAGAGCAGCGCCTCGACGCCCTCGTCCCCGAGAGTGCCCATCGACAGGTCGAGCGTCTCCAGCCGCGCCACCACCGGCGCCCCCGCCATCGCCGCCGCTATCTCGTCCTGGATCTCACTGTTGCGCAGCGCCAGCGACGTGAGGGCCGGCAGCCGCTCTCCGCTCAGGAACGGCTCCAGATCCGCCACGACCGTGTTCGCCCCGTACCAGGACGTGCCCAGCCAGATGTCCAGATGCTCCAGCGCCGGCAGCTCGGCCGCGGCGATGCTCCGCACCACGCCGGCGTCCAGCCCACCCGTCTCCACGGTCAGCGAACGGAGCCCCTCGTGCTTGATGCCGGTCATGTCCAGATCCTGACCACCGCGCACCCCGAACGAGTGAAGCTGGGGAAGGGCGTTGATCAGCGGCGCCATCGCTGTCTGGTTGATCCACGAGATCTCGCACTGCTCGTACGTCATGTCACCGACGAACAGCGCCCGGAGGGACGGGAGCCGGTCACTCGCGGCCACGATGGCCTCGACCACCTCGTCGGGACCCGACTCGTAGGCGTCGGACCACGAGCCCACGATCAGCGACCGCACCTCGGTGGAGTCGACGGAGTCGAGGAATCGGGCGAACGCCGACTCCCAGCTCTCGTCGCTCTCGTACGCGTCGACCATGACCAGCCAGGCCACCGAACCCGCCTCGGGGAGCTCCGCCGTCGGTTGGGTGTCCGCGTCGGGGAAGTAGGCCCTGGGCAGGCCGTACAACTCCTGCAGATGGCTCGAAATAGTCATGGCGAGTGCTCCAGACACCGGGCGTCGGCGTTGATCGGCTTGCTGCTGAGAGAAGTTGTAACAGGCCCCACTGACAAGCCCGGTTCGGGGGCGGAGCCCGTTGTCAGACCCACCGACTAGCGTCGTTCACAGGTCGGCGCACTCGGCGCCGCCGGTCGAGGGGAGAGCCATGTACCGGCAGGGAGACGTGCTCATCGTGCCCGTCGCGCAGGAGAGCGTGCCGCCCGGTGTCGCCGAGGCGCGGAGCGAGCCGAGGGACGCGCGGGGGCGCCTGGTCCTGGCGCTCGGCGAGGTCACGGGACACGCCCACGCGGTGACGGGCCCGGGCCTGCTCGTGCGGGAGACGGGCGGCGAGTTCGGGCCGATGCTGCTCCATCTGCCGGAGGGCGGACGGGTGGTGCACGAGGAGCACGCGGCGATAGCGCTGCCCAAGGGGTGGTTCCGCGTGGTGCGCCAGCGCGAGTACCTGCCGGGAGCGGTGCGCGTCGTCGCCGACTGAGAGGCGGCGACCGGCGACAGGAAAGTACACGGACAGTGACAACAGGGGACGGGGCTTCAGACATGCGGAATGTGGACAAGTGGCGGGGCGTCGCGGCGGCGACAGGGGCGGCGGACCGGCCGGCGGCCGAAGCGGGGATACGGCTCGCCTACCGGACGGCCGGGCTGAGTGAACCGGAGCGGATCATCTGGGCGGACTCCCCGCTCGCCGGACTCGGGGCCGTCCGGTCCCTCACGGATCGGGGCGGATCGGTCCGGGAGGAGGTCCGTACCAGGCCGTGGGCGGAGGAACGGCGGCGTATCCACGACGAGTTGGGCCCGGCGGGCTGGGCGGAGTGGTGGGGCGCCACCGGCGCCCGGCTGTGGGACACCACCCGCGCTCTCGCCGACCGGATCCGCTCCGGCATCACCGACTCGCTCGGCACGGAGGAGTCGGACCTCCCCGAGATCCGACAGCTGCTGCTCGACGCGGTCCTCGGCCAGCACGACGCCGCCTGGCTGGCCGCGTTCGACGGACGCGGCGACCGACTGGCGGGACTCGCCGAGGTGGCGACGCACGCAGGCTGGTGGTGGCCGTACGAGAACGTCACCGTCGTCTGCGAACGGCCGGTGGAGCTGCACCGCGACGAGGCGGGACGTCTCGACCGCGGCGACGGCCCGGCCCTCGCCTACCCCGACGGCTTCGCCCTCCACGCATGGCGCGGTATGCCGGTCCCCGCCGACTTCCTCGCGGAGCTCACCTCGCTCGACCCGGCGCGCATCCGCAACGAGGAGAACGCGGAGCTGCGCCGCGTGATGCTGGAGCACTACGGCTACGACCGGTATCTCAGCGAGTCCGGCGCCGAGCCGATCAACAAGGACGAGGCGGGCATCCTCTGGCGGATAGCGCTCGAGGGCGACGAGGACGTCGTGATGGTCGAGGTCGTCAACTCCACCCCCGAGCCCGACGGCACGAGCCGCACCTACTGGCTGCGCGTGCCGCCGGGGACTCGTACCGCCAAGGCGGGTGTCGCCTGGACGTTCGGCCTGGAGGCCCAGGAGTACGAACCGCTCAAGCAGACCTGACCCGCCGACGCGTACCTGGTCCGCCGACGGGGACCGGGCCCTCTTCGGGCCCCGGTCAGACCCTGGGGGAGAGAAGCGTGTCGGCGTCGATCAGCGACGAACTCCCCTCCACCGTGCAGGCGTGGGCGCCCGCGACCGCGCCGAGATGCGCGCAGGCTTCCAGGTCCCGCCCGGCCAGCCGCCCGTACAGGAACGCGGCGACATACGCGTCGCCCGCGCCGTTGGAGTCCACCACCGGTGCGGGCGGGACGGTCGCCGGGATCGGGCGGGGAGTGCGGCTGCCCCCACGGACCAGCAGATACGAGCCTCCGGCGCCCGCCGTGGCGACCACCGCCTGCGCCCTGCCCTCACGCAGGATCTCCCGCATCACCGGGGCTATCCGCTCGCTCGCTCCGGCGGCGCTGAGGAAGACGAGATCCGCGCGGTAGGCGAACTCGCGGTGGTAGGAGTTCATCCCGTCCCAGTCGTGCAGATCGGTCGAGACGGGGACGCCCTGTTCGATGATGTCGTCGAAGAGGAAACGGGTGAAGTTCGTGATGGACACATGGACATGGCGGGCCCGCGCGAGATGGGGGAGATAGAACTCGCGCGGCATCCGCAGGTCCTCCGGATCGCGCGCGTCGTGGAAGGACATGCGGCGGCCCGTCGTCTCGACGAGATTGACCGCGCGGCGCGTACCGGCCGGGGAGATCAGCCCCTCGAAGTCGACGCCGCCCCGGGCGAGATGTTCACGGACCTGGGCGCCCGCCGGGTCCTCACCGATGAAGTCGAGGAATTTGACGTTCAGTCCGAGGGCCCGACAGCCCAGGGCCACATTGCCACCGGTCTGCCCCGGCCATTCGCGGATCGGCCCGACACCGACGGAGTCGGCGAGGGGGACGGGGAGCGAGCCGACACGGACGACCGTGTCCACGCCGCAACCGCCGACGACCAGTACGTCGGGGCCCGGCTCGGCCTCTGGCCCGGCCCCCGGATCCGCTGTGCGCCCAACGTCCGGATGTTCGGTCTGTCGCTGCGCCACAGTCTCCACCTTCGTTCCGGATTCCGGATGTCGCGCACAGTATGGCCGTGCCGGTGCCGGCCGGAGGTGGCGCCCCGCGGTGGCGGTTCCTCAGCCGGTGGGACCGGTCATCGGCCGGCGGCGGTGAGCTCCGCCCTGTCGACGCCCAGTTCGCGTGCCAGCGCCTCGTCCGTCCAGTCCAGCAGGGTGGCGCGGGTCAGCGACCCCGCGTACGACGTCATCTGCACGGCGAGTCCGTCCAGCAGCGCGGTCAGCCGCCACGCCGTCGCGACCGGGTCCGCGCAGCGGAACTCCCCGGCGTCGACGCCCTCGGTGATGACGGAGGCGATCGCGGCCTTCCACTGCTTGTCGAGTTCGCTGGCCACCTCGTGCAGCGCGGGCTCGCGCGGAGCCGCCGCCCAGCCCTCGATCCACAGCCGCCAGCCCTTGGCCTCGCCGGTCGGCGCGTACCAGCGGATGGCGGCGTGCAACCGGCGCAGGGCGCCGGCGTGACGGCCGAGCAACTCCCGCAACTGCGCCAGGTCTTCCTCCGCGGCGTGCCGGAAGGCGGCGGCGAGAAGCTTCTCCTTCGTGGAGAAGTGGTACAGCACCAGTGCGTTGCTCACCCCGAGGACGGCGGCGACGTCGGCCACCCGCACGGCCGCCACTCCGCGTGTCTGGATCTGATCGACCGCGGCGCGCAGGAGGTCCTCGCGCCGCTCCTCCACACTCAGCCGTACTCTCGCCACACTGAAGCCTACCTCCCATTGGTTTACACCAGCCCCGTGTGCGTAAAGCGAGGGCTCCCGAACCGGCCGAACCGGCCAACCGGTCAGCGGTAGTGGCCGAACCGCTCGGCGATCAGGGGGAGTCGGGCCGTGGCGATCGCGTGCGCGGCGGCTCTCGGAGTCGTACGCCCGGCCTCCGCGCGGTCCAGCATCAGCTCCGTCAGCGCGCGCATGGACCGCCGGGTGTGGGCGAAGGCCTCGTCGGCGTCCGGGCCGATGTCACCGAAGAGGGTCCACCACCACCAGGCGTTGGTACCGGAGTTGACGACGATGTCCGGCAGCACGGTGATCCCGCGTGCGGCCAGCAGTTCCTCCGCCTCGGCCAGAACAGGCATGTTGGCCGCCTCCACGATCCAACGGGCCGTGATCCGGGCCTGGTTGGCGGTGTCGATCGCGTACGAGACGGCCGCGGGCACCAGGATCTCGGCGTCCGTCAACAGCCAGGCGTCGCCCGGCAGTTCCCGGTCGCCGGGCCGTAGCGCCGCCCGGTCCACCGTCCCGAACCCGTCACGCGCGGCGAGCAGCGACTCGACGTCCAGGCCCTGCGGACAGGCGATGGTCCCCTTGACGTCCGCCACCGCCACGACCTTGAGCCCGGCCGCTGACAGGAAGCGCGCCGTGGCCCCGCCCATGGTCCCCAGCCCCTGCACCGCGACCCGGGTCCCGTCGTACGCCACGCCCGCCCGGTCGAGCGCGGTGAGCGTGGCCTCGGCCACTCCGCAGCCGCCGGCCAGTTCGTCCAGGCCGATGCCGTCGACGTCCACGGCGAAGGCGTCGGCGAGCCGGCGCCGCGCGGCCTCCTCGTCGTCGAGGAGCGGATGGATCGCCTGGATCGTGGAGACGAGCCCCGCCTCCTCGGCGGCCCGGTCGATCAGATCCTGGGTGAGCCCCAGGTCCTCGCCCGTGGTCCAGACGGTCTCGATGTACGGCCGCAGGGCCCGCAGATAGCGGACGAGGACGCCGTACGCCGCCGGGTCCCTCGGATCGCAGTCGATTCCCCCCTTGGCGCCGCCGAGCGGGATGTAGCGGGCGGAGGGGTCGTCGTTGAAGTGCAGGGCTTCCTTCATGGTCATGCCACGCGCAAGCCCGGTCACCTCCTCCAGCGAGCACCCCTCCCGCATCCGCAGTCCACCGCTGGAGACCCCGCGCACGAGCCGGTCGACGACCAGATACCCCTGGCGGCCGGTGATGTGGTCGCGCCAGGTCAGCGATATCAAGGGGGACATGGGCGGGGTGCCTCCAGGGGTGACGGCGGACCGTGGGGGAGTGCTGCAACTGAATGCAAAGTCAGTACGTCTGGAATGTCAGTATCGAGAGCGGGTGACGCCCCTGTCAAAAAGATCGTTCGAAGCGGTCCCCGGGCGCTCGGCGGGCCCTGGCCGAGTGGCCGGAAATCGACGGTGGCCGGCCATGCGGGGGAATCCGGGAGATCGTCCGGACGTTGCAGTCAGGTGCCCCGGACGGCATACGGGCCTGGCACCCCGGTAGAGAAATACGCCCATAATGAGATGAACTCGAACCTTCAGGAGATGCAGTGAACGGCGCCGGCTCCCCACCCTCACTCCGCTCCCGGCTGCGATCGATGCGGTCCGAGACCTTCGGTGCCGACCCGGCCGGCGAGCGCCTGGAGCGAATCCTCAACTCTCCCAACTTCGCCGACGGTGTGTTCCGGAATCCCGAGGGCACCGCGAGGACCAGGCCCTCCGGCTCCATGCTGGAGCTGTCGAAGGTCTACCTCCGTAAGGAGGCGCGCGCCCGGCGGGCACCCGCCACCCCGATCCCGGTCCACCAGGACACACTCGCGGACCTCGCCGTACCGCCCGCCTCCGGGCTGCGGCTGACCTGGATGGGACACTCCAGCGTCCTCGCCGAGATCGACGGCCGGCGCGTCCTCTTCGACCCCGTCTGGGGCGAGCGCTGTTCCCCCTTCTCCTTCGCCGGACCGAAGCGGCTGCACCCCGTGCCCGTCTCGCTCGCCGCACTCGGACCGGTCGACGTCGTCGTGATCTCCCACGACCACTACGACCATCTCGATCTGCCGACGATCAAGGGGCTCGCCTCCACCAACACCGTCTTCGCCGTGCCGCTGGGCGTCGGCGCGCACCTGGAGCACTGGGGAGTGCCCGCCTCGCGCCTGCGCGAGCTGGACTGGAACGAGACGGCGGAGGTGGCCGGCATCTCCTTCACCGCGACGCCCGCGAGACACTTCTGCGGCCGTGGTCTGCGCAACCAGCAGCACACCCTCTGGGCGTCCTGGGCCGTCGCGGGGCCCGAGCACCGGATCTACCACAGCGGTGACACCGGCTACTTCTCCGGATTCCGTGACATCGGCGCCGCGCACGGCCCCTTCGACGCCACGATGATCCAGATCGGCGCCTACAGCGAACACTGGCCGGACATCCACATGACCCCCGCCGAGGGCGTGCGCGCACACATCGACCTCCAGCAGGACAGCCCCACCGGTGTGATGCTGCCCATCCACTGGGGCACCTTCAACCTTGCCCCGCACCCGTGGGCCGAGCCCGGCGAGGGCACGGTCACGGCGGCAGCCGAGTCGGGCGTACGGATCGCGCTGCCGCGTCCCGGCGAGTCCTACGAACCCACGGCGGGCGACACCATCCCCGGCACCCCGTGGTGGCGCGCCGTCGCGATCCCGCCCACCGGCGGCTGGCCGGAGGGGGTACCGGCCGGGGACAAGGCGTCCGTCCCGGCCACGGCAGGAACGGCGGAGAAGGCCGCGGTCGCGGGCTCCGTCGCGGAGTCGGGTACGACGGCGAAGGCGACGGCCACCACCACGGCCACCGGCGACACGTCCGCCGCCGCGACGGCCGGTACGGACTCCGCCGGACCGGCGCCCTCCGCGCAGAGCGCGCCGTAACGCCGACACCGACGCACCCATCGGCGACGGGCCCCCGCCGACCGGTCTGAACACGGCCCGCTCCTGGGGATCGAGCGGGCCGTGAGGGGTCAACGGCGAGGGCTCGGGGCGTACTTGAGACCTTACGCCGGTGTCCCAGCCGGCGCTGCGGAGTGCGTCCGCGCAGGCCGTCTCGGGCCGTGTACCGGCCTGTGCCCGACCGCCGTTGGAGGAGATGCGCGGTACCGAACGGATGCCGGCGGCACGCACGCGGGCCGGCTCGTCCCGGAGGGAGTCGGCCGTGGCGTCATCGGCGGCGACGCCGCCGCAGGCGAGGTACGGCGCCGCACAGATGACGTCCAGGACGAAATCGACCCTGGTGATCCGGTGCTCGGACTGCTCCACGGCGCGAGCTCCGTTCTCCTCGGCCGACCCGCTGTCAGCGACGCCAGAGGCTGAACGGCGGTTGAGGTCAGGAGCCTCACCCGGCGGCCTACGGGGGCGTCCGCGGCCGTTCTCTCAGACCTGGACCACCTTCACGCCGCAGTCCTCGAACTTCCTGGCCTGTTCGGGGGCGCCCACGTCCGTGATCAGTGTGCCGATGGCGTCCGTCGGGCAGATCCGGGCGAAGGCAGGCGTGCCCAGCTTCGAACTGTCCGCCACCACCACGAGCCGGCGCGCCCGTTCGGCGAGAAGCGCGTTGATGCTCGCCTCGTGCTCGCTGCGCGCCCCCGCCCCCGCTGCCACGTCCACCGCGTCGGCGCCGATGAAGGCGATGTCCAGGCTCACCTCACCGAGGATGTGCCGGGCCAGCGGCCCCACCAGTTCGTACGACTGCGGCATCGCCACCCCGCCCGTCGTCACGATCTTGATGTGCGGGCGCACGGCCAACTCGTGGGCGATGTTGAGCGCGTTGGTCACCAGCGTGACGGCCGGTTCGCCGCCCCGGTCCGTCATGTCGGCCAGATCGCCGCGCGTGGCGATGGCGCGCGCGACCTCGGCCGTCGTCGTCCCGCCGTTGAGCCCGACCACCATGCCCCGGTAGACGAGTGCGGCGGCGGCCCGGCCGATGCGCTGCTTCTCCGCCGACCGCCCCACCGACTTGTAACGGGGCGGCAGTCCGTACGAGACGGAGTGCGCCACCGCCCCGCCCCGGGTCCTGGTGAGCAGTTGCTGCTCGGCGAGATGGTCGAGATCCCTGCGTACGGTCGCCGCCGACACGGACAGCTCGGCCGCGACGACGTCCACGTCCAACCGGCCGCGCTCGGCGAGCAGTTCGAGCAGGGTGTTGTGCCGTTCGTACCGGTTCACCGCGTCTCCTCCGTCACGCCTCGGATCATTCAAGCACCTTCAAGTGCCGAGAGTTTGCTTGAAGGTGCGTGAAAAGCTCCCCTAGCATGCACGAACAAGCAGCTTCCCTGCGATCGAGAGTGGAGAGCCGACGTGACGTTTGTCCAGACGGAACTGGCCAGCCAGCCCGCGAACTGGAGCCGGGCCGCTGAACTGGCCGACGGCCTGCGCGGGTCGGGCCGACTGCCCGAGACCGGTGAGCGCACGGCCGTCGTCGGCTGCGGCACCTCCTACTACATGGCGCAGGCGTACGCGGCGCTGCGCGAGGGCGCGGGCGAGGGGGAGACCGACGCGTTCGCCGCCTCCGAGTTCCCGGCCGGCCGCCGCTACGACCGCGTCGTGGCACTGACCCGGTCGGGCACCACCACCGAGGTCCTCCACCTGCTGGCCGCCGCCCGCGGCACGGCTCGGACGACCGCCGTCACCGCGGACCCCGAGACACCGATCCGGTCGGCCGCCGACGACCTGGTCGTCCTGGACTTCGCCGACGAACAGTCCGTCGTACAGACCCGGTTCGCCACCACCGCCCTCACCCTGTTCCGCGCCCATCTCGGGCTGCACACCGAGTCCGTGGTCGCGGACGGCGAGCGGGCCCTCGTCGAGCCGCTGCCCGAAGGGATCACCGACTGCGGGCAGTTCACCTTCCTCGGCCGGGGCTGGACCGTCGGTCTCGCCAACGAGGGCGCGCTCAAGATGCGGGAGGCGGCGCTCGCCTGGACGGAGTCGTACCCCGCGATGGAGTACCGGCACGGCCCCATCAGCATCACCACCGAGTCCACCGCCACCTGGATGCTGGGTCCCGCGCCGGACGGTCTGGCCGAACAGGTCGGCGCGACCGGCGGGCTCTGGGTGGCGGGTGAACTCGACCCGCTGGCCGAGCTCGTACGGATCCAGCGCCTCGCACTCGCGCTCGCCGACGCGCGGGGTCTCGACCCGGACCGGCCGCGCCACCTCACGCGTTCGGTGATCCTCGAAGGCGAGTAACGGGACCGGGTGGGAGTCGGGCGCCCCCGAGGGCGCCGGGTGGACGAGGGCCGGAGACGTGGGCAACTGCTCCGGCCCTACGTGTGATTGCGCCGTTTCGGACTGTTGTGCGACAGCTCATACCAGAGCGGGATGCTCTGTGGGCAAGTTTGTCAACTGCCCGCCGCGACCGACTATGGGCCAACTACCGTGTGTGCTCGGCGATCAACGCTGGGCTTCTTTCGCATGTCCGCCTGCCGTTGCGTCGACGACCGCGTACCACCACCCGCCCCGCACCACGACCGCACCGCACCACCACCGCAACACACCGCCGCAGAACACCAGATGCCTGGGGCCCCACGTACCGAGGACACCGATGTCTCAACTTCGCGCACCCGCCGCGCGACCCGAACGCCGAGAAGGCGGACGGCACGGCCGACCGGGCAGCCGCGCGCCCTCGGCCAAGGCGTCGCCGGCCAAGGGCGCCGCGACCGCCGGGCCCGACGCGCCCGCGCCCGTATCACCCGAACGGCGTATACGCCCCCAACTCCTGCGCGCCGCGGTGGTGCCCACGGTCATAGCCTCACTCAGCGGCCTCCTCGCCGTGCTCGTCACCGTCCGCTCCGGCGGCACCCGGCCCGCCCCCGAGATCTGGGCGGCGGTCGGCGGCACGGTGCTGGTCGGTCTCGTCGCCGCCACGGCCGCCGCCGTCGGCGCCGACCGCGCCTCCCGGTCCGTGATCGACCGCTGCAACGCACTGCGCAGGTCGAGCGCCCGCGCCCAGGCCGATCTGCGCGGTGTCGTGGAGCAGCTCCGCCGCGGTGAGGGCCCCCCGCCGCGCCGCACACCCCCGGTGAAGGCCCTCGTCGGCGATGAACTCGACCTGCTCACACAGGAGTTGGGACGGTCCCAGGAGGCCGCGGTCGCCGCCGTCGTCCAGGCTTCCCGGCTGTCGAGCAGCGTCGGCAACGAACAGAAGGTCGAGGTCTTCGTCAACCTCGCCCGCAGACTCCAGTCGCTCGTGCACCGGGAGATCCAGCTCCTGGACGAGCTGGAGAACAAGGTCGAGGACCCGGACCTGCTGAAGGGCCTCTTCCAGGTCGACCATCTCGCCACCCGCATCCGCAGGCACGCCGAGAATCTCGCCGTACTCGGCGGCGCGATCTCACGCCGCCAGTGGAGCCGCCCGGTCGGTCTGACCGAGGTGCTGCGCTCGGCGATCGCCGAGGTGGAGCAGTATCCGCGCGTCAAACTCGTGCCGCCCATCAACGGCACCCTGCGCGGTCACGCCGTCGCCGACGTCGTCCATCTGCTGGCCGAACTCGTCGAGAACGCCACGGTGTTCTCCGCACCGCACACCCAGGTCCTGCTCCGTGCCCAGCTGGTCACCGCCGGGCTGGCCGTCGAGGTGGAGGACCGCGGGCTCGGCATGCCCGCCGACGAGCAGAAACGGATGAACGCCCTGCTCGCCGACCCCGACCAGGTCAATGTGGCGCATCTTCTCCAGGACGGGCGGATCGGGCTGTTCGTGGTGTCGGCCCTTGCCCGCCGCCACGGCATCGCCGTCCGTCTGCACGCCAACATCTACGGCGGCATCCAGGCCGTACTCGTCCTGCCGCAGAGCCTGTTGGGCGCGGACGCGGACGGACCGGAGGTGGCCGGGCAGGTCCCGGGAGCGCCCCCGACCGGGCCGGCGCCCGCGAACGTGCCCGGGTCCGTACCCGGGAACGGCCCCGTGCCCGCGAACGGCTCCGTAGCCGGGAACGGTCCCGTGCCCACCCAGCAGGAGGCGGTTCCGGCGCCCGCTCCCGTACCCACGCGGATGTACGAGGCGGAGCCCCCGCCCGTGACCGAGGCCCGCCGCCCCTATCCCCAGCCCAGGCCGCAACGCGCGTCGCACCGGCGGACGTCCGGACGCAGGCCGCTGCCCGTACGGGGCGAGCGCGGTGCGCGCGCCACACCGGCCGACGCGCGCCCCGGTCCGGTCCCGCCGCTCCGGCCGGAGGCCCCGCTCCGGCCCGAGTTCCAGCGGGTGGACGACCCGTCCCTGCCTGCCCCGGCGCCCGACCCGTCGTCGGATCTCGGCGTACCGGGCATCGTGCGCGGCACCATGGACCGGCCCCAACTGCCCAAGCGCCGCAGCCAGGAGCATCTCGTCCCCCAGCTGCGGGACGCGCCCGCCCCGCCGGCCGACGGTGACCCGGCGCTCCACGACCCCGGACTGATGGCCGCCTTCCAGCGCGGCATCGGCCTCGCCGAGGCCCAGCCCGCCAGGGACCCGGGACCCGATCTCGCCGCAGCCGAGGCCCAAGCCCAGGCCCAAGCCCAAGCCCCAGCCCACACCCCAGCCGGGGCGCCCGCTCCCAGCCCCGCGACGGAACTGCCGGACCCGCACCGCCACGACCGGGACAACCCCCACAAGGAGTAGATCACCATGGCGAGCGATGTGCCGACAGGCCACGTCTCCGACCTCGACTGGCTGCTCAGCGGCCTCGTCCAACGGGTGCCGTACACCCGCAGCGCGGTACTCCTCTCCTCCGACGGACTCGTCAGATCCGTCCACGGCCTCGACCCCGACAGCGCCGACCACATGGCCGCTCTCGCCTCCGGCCTCTACTCGCTCGGCCGCAGCGCCGGCGCGCGCTTCGGCGACACCAGCGAGGTGCGCCAGGTGGTGGTGGAGCTGGACTCCACCCTGCTCTTCGTCTCGACGGCGGGTTCCGGCACCTGCCTCGCCGTGCTGGCCGGACGCGAGGCTGACGCCGCCGTCCTCGGCTACGAGATGGCGATGCTGGTCAAGAGCGTCCGGCCCTATCTGGCGACGCCGGTCAGGCAGGCGGCCGGCACCACATCGAGCGTCACGGGGCCGTGAGCGTGACGGTCCCGATCGACGGGCCGTGGCTGGACGACGCGGCGGGCCGGCTCATCCGTCCGTACACGGTCAGCGGCGGCAGGACCCGCCCGACCGCCGCGCTGGATCTGATGTCGCTGGTCATGGCCACGGGAGCGGCGAGTGAGATGTATTACGGCCCCGAGCACAGCGAGGCGCTCGGTCTCTGTCAGGGGCCCATATCGGTGGCGGAGATCGCCGGGCGTCTGCGACTGCCCGCCGTCGTCACGAAGATCCTGCTCTCCGACCTGATGGACAGCGGCGCGGTCACGGTCCGGCCACCGCACAACTTCGACAATCCCAGCGACTGTTCCCTTCTGGAGGCAGTACTCGATGGCCTACGACGACAGCTCTGACTCCCTCCCCACCCCGTTTCCCACCGCGCTCAAGGTCCTGGTGGCCGGTGGTTTCGGGGTGGGCAAGACGACATTCGTGGGATCGGTCAGCGAGATCGCGCCGCTGAGCACCGAGGAACTGCTGACCCAGGTCGGGGCGGAGACGGACGATCTGACCGGCGTCGAACTGAAGACATCGACCACCGTCGCCATGGACTTCGGCCGGATAACTCTCGACGAGCGGCATGTGCTCTACCTCTTCGGCACCCCGGGTCAGGAACGGTTCTGGTTCATGTGGGACGAGCTCTGCCGGGGCGCCCTCGGCGCGATCGTCCTCGCCGACACGCGGCGGCTGGAGAACTCCTTCTCCGCCGTCGACTTCTTCGAGCAGCGCGGCATCGGATTCGTCGTCGCCGTCAACGAGTTCGACGGCAGCTTCCGTTACGACCCCGAGGAGGTACGGGCGGCGATCGATCTCAGGCCGGACGTGCCCGTGGTGATATGCGACGCGCGCATCGCCAGCTCCGGGATCCGCACCCTCGTCACCCTCGTCCAGCATCTGCTCACCGCCGTTCCGGTGGCCGATGCCCCTGATACCCCCGATGCCACCGATGCCACCGATGTCGCCGATGTTCAGGACGTCGCCGTGCCGAGCGGTGCCAGCCCGGACGACGGGGCGGCGTGATGAGGTACGACCCCATCGGACGGTTGCTCCTCACCCCCGTCGACCGCGACGCGCCCGACCGGGCGAAGCGGCTGCGTCTGCTCGGGCTCGGGTTCGGGGAGCGGCCCGAGCCGGCTTTCGACGCCTTCGCCCGGCATCTCGCCCAACTCGCCGGCGCGCCCTACTCGATGGTCACCTTCATAGACGAGGAACGGCAGTTCTACGCCGGGCTGCACACCCCCGCACCCGAGGTCGGCCGCCTCAGGGACCGGGACCACGGCTACTGCCCCCATGTGGTCGTCCGTCGCAAGGCGCTCGTTCTGGAGGACGTACGCGACTTCCCCCGGTTCGCCGGCAACGCCATCGTCGACGAGACCGGGCTCCGTTCCTATCTGGGCGTGCCGCTCATCGACCGGACCGGTATCGCGCTCGGCACAGTGTGCGTCGTCGACACCCGGCCCCGGCAGTGGGGAAGGGCGGGCCTGGACACCGTCAAGTCGCTGGCGGCCGAGCTGTCCGAGCAGATACACCTCAGAGAGGGCGGGTATATCTGACGTCCCGTCAGTTAGCTGCTACCGGTCGCTTCGTCGGGTCGGTCACACCTGGACGGACTCGCCGTCGTCGAAGGCCAACCACACTCCCTCGCCGTCCACTTGTACGCGCACGGCGTCGCGCAGAGCCTCCGGGTCCGGCGCGGCCGTCGCGTCCCCGACGAGGGCGACGAGCGTCACGAGGACGTGCACACCGCCCGGATGACTCGCCAGCCGCAGGCTCGGCGTCGCGGAGTGCGTGCCGTACGCGTTCGCGCCCACCCGACGCACGACGGTCCCCGCCGGCTCCGGGTCCCAGCCGTGCAGCCCGACCAGCGCGCTGGTCAGCCCGGCGGCCGTACGGGCGAGCGCCCAGCCGGGACCGGTGCTCGCCACAGGAACCTCGGGACCGGCCACGGCGTGACCGCCCTCGCGGACCGGACAGCCCGCCGGAGCGGCGACCCGGTGCACGCGGATCTCCCACGCGCCGTGCAGCACACTCGTCGTACCGATCCGGAACGTCCCTTCCTCGCCCGGCAGTTCGGCCTCGTACCAGGACGAGGCCGTACGGCCCTCGCACCGCTCGAAATGGATCCGGCGCCGTCTGCTGGGGGTGCCGTCGGCGGCGAGCAGCGCGAGGTGGTTCCCGAGCCGGTCGGCCCACGCCTCCTCGGCCGAGTCGGGCGCCGTCGCCGTCGAGTAGCCGAACGCGGCGTAGTGCGGATCGTCGTCGCCCGGCTCCTGGCCCCATGAACGGGGGTCCTGCCGGTCGCTGCCGTGGTTGACCAGCCGTACGATCCCGTCGCGCCGGGTCCCGTGCAGCAGCCAGCCCGGCGCGGGCAGGGCGGTGTACCGGTCCGACTCCTCTACGGGCAGGGGCCGTTCGGGCTCCGTCCAGACGGCGTGATCGGCGGGGAGCAGCAGGCCGACGAACGCCTTGCTCGCCCAGTACGGCGACGCGGGACCCGAGTAGAGCTGGGTGACCGGGAGGAACGCGTCGTACCAGCCGAGGGTCAGCAGCCCGCGCTCGTCGGGCGCCCCGCGCTCCACGAAGTGCCGCACCGCGCCCGACGCGAGCCGGCGGGTCAGCCCCGGCGCCAGCGGGGTACGGCCGGCCAGCGCCCCCATCCACACCGGGGTCGCGGCGGCGAAGCGGTACGTCAGTGAACGCCCCTGGTGGACCGGGGCGCCGTCGGCGCCGAAGAAGTGCGGATAGGTGGTGAGGAAGCGGGCGAGCCGCTCCCGGTAGACCTCGGTGCGCCCGCCGTCGTCGCCCGGCTCCCCTCCCGGTCCGCGAGTTCCGGCGACGATCCGGGACCAGAGCAGCGGATAGAGATGCATCGCCCAGCCGGCGTAGTAGTCGAACTTCCGGCCGTCACCGTCCGTGTACCAGCCGCCGCCGACGTACCAGTCCTCGATCCGGTCCAGCCCGTTCTCGATGTCGGAACGGCTGTGCGGAGCCCCGACGGAGGCGAGGAACTGTTCCGAGACGACCTGGAACAGCCGCCAGTTGTTGTCGTGCGTACGGCGGCCGATGAAGCCCCCAAGCCACTCCGCCACCCGCTCCTGGACCCGGGTGTCCAGCCGGTCCCAGATCCAGGGGCGGGTCTCGTGCAGTCCGATCGCGATCGACGCGGCCTCCACCATCGGCTGGGTGCGGTCGGCCAGTGGGGGCCAGGCCTCGCCGCTGCTCGGATCCGTGCCCGCGGCGAGTCCGGCCGCGTACCGCTCGATCAGCGCCTCGTCCACCTGTCCCCGCGCGCCCGCGATCCGGAAGGCGGCGAGCAGGAACGACCGGGCGTACCCCTCCAGTCCGTCGCTCAGCTCACCCGAGCTGCTGGTCCTGCCGGGCAGCCGGTACAGCGCCCGGCCCGGCGAGGCGTACGGGACGAGCGCGTCGAGCAACTGGTCGGCGACCGACTCCCAGTGGGCGCGGGTCCAGCCGGTGTACGGCGAGAGGGCGGTGTCGTCGGGCGGCAGGACCAGCCGCGACCGCGACCGCGAGGCGCCGGCGGTGAAAGAAGGAGAGTTGAAGGAAGGAGAGCTGACGGGAGGGGAGTCGGACATCCTGCACTGCTCCTCGTTCTGGGGTCGTGGACGGCCGTATGCGGTCGTACGCGGTCAGGCACGCTGTTCCAGTACGTCGACGGCCAGTTCACGTACCACCGACTCGTCCACCTCCACGCCGAGACCCGGCCCTTCGGGCACCCACGCGGTGCCGTTCTCGACCCGCACGGTCTCTCCCGCGTAGGGGGAGCCGATGAACTGACGGCCGTTGAGATCGACCGGCGTCGTGATGCCGTACGCCGCGAACAGGTGCAGCGAGGCGGCCAGTCCGAGATCCGACTCGGTGAGCCCCGACCCCATCAGCTCGACCCCGCAGTCCTCCGCGAGCGAGCAGAGCCGTCGGGAGAGCGTGAGACCGCCGCTGCGCTGGACCTTGGCGATCGCGACGTCGACCGCGCCGAGCCGGACGAACGTCGCCAGATCGCTCGGATGCCGCAGGCTCTCGTCGAGCGCCACCGGCACGGCCGAGAGGTCCCGCAGCCGCCGGAGGCCCGCGATGTCGTTGGCCGGCAGGGGCTGTTCGAAGGCGGTCACTCCGAGCGCGTCGAGCCGCCGGGCCATCCGCAGGGCGACCGGGACGGTGTACGCCTGGTTGGCGTCGACCCAGAGCGGTGCGTCCGGGGCGTGTTCGCGGACGGCGGCGACCACGGCCGCGTCGGTGGCCTCGTCGTGCAGACCGATCTTGACCTTGAAGGCGCGATACCCCTCCGACGTACCCTCGGCGACGCTGTCGCCCACCTCGGCGGGCGACTGGCCCGAGACGATCCACCCCAGTTCGATACGCGACATCCGGCGCTGCCCCCACAGAACGCCGAGCGGCACACCGGCCGCCCGGCCGAGCAGATCGTGCAGCGCGACGTCCACGGCGCTCTTGGCGAGGGGCGCGCCGATGGTGAATCCCCGGTTGACCGCCCGGTCGAAGGCGGCGTCGACCGCGTCCAGATTCCACGCGGGAGTGCCGATGATCGCGGGCGCGAGATAGCGGTCGATCGTGGTCACGATGGACTCGGCGGTCTCGTACGTCCAGGCCGGGATGGGGGTGGCCTCGCCCCATCCGTACGCCCCGTCCGCGCCGACCCGGACCAGGACGCGGACGGACGGTTTCCCGGCGACGGCGACCGAGCCGCCCGCGACGCCGAAGGAGCGGTGGGTGGGCAGTTCGACGGCGAATGTCTCGACACGGTCGATCCTCGGGCCGACCGGAGGGCCCCCGGGACGGCCCGCCGGAATGCCTGCCGGAGAGCCCGTCGGGGTGTCTGCCGGAGAGCCGGCCGGGGCGCTAGCCGGAATGCCTGCCGGGGTGTCGGCCGGGGCGCTTGCCGGAATGCCTGCCGGATTCTCGTTCATGTGATCTCCCCCTTCACCGCCGAGTCCCGCGCGGGAGCCCCGGTCGTACCCTCCGGCGCCTCCGGAGCCGCGCCCGGCGGCGGCCCCGTGCTGGCGCGCAGCACCACCTCGCCGCCCACCCTCAGCACCCGCGACCGCTGCCCGTGCGGCTCGCGCAGCGCCAGCGAGATGGCGTGCTGCCCCATGGCGGTCAGCGGCAGCGCGACGGTGGTGAGCGGGGGAGTCAGCTCCCGTACGAGCGGGATGTCGTCGAAGCCGGCGAGCGAGATGTCGCCGGGCACCTCGATGCCCGCCTCCCGGAACGCGGCGAGCGCGCCCACCGCCATCACGTCGGTCACCCCGAAGACGCAGGTGGGGCGGGTGGGACGGATGAGGAGTTCGCGGGCGGCGGCGTACCCGCCGTCGCGGGTGAAAGCGCCTTCTACGACACAGTCGGGGTCGAGCGTGACCCCCGCCTCGGCGAGCCCTTCGCGGAAGCCGGCCAACCGGTCGGCGACGGTGGTGAGTTCGGGCGGCCCGCTCAGCACCCCGAACCGTCGGTGGCCGAGCGCCAGCAGCGCGCGGGCGAGCTTCGCCGCGCCCGCGCGGTTCTCGGGCAGGACCGCGTCCGCGCGCACGCTGCGGTGCCGGCTGACGACGGCGACCCGGCCGCCCGCGCGGATGTACGGATCCAGCTCGGCGCCCAACGCCCGTTCCCAGGTGCGGTCCTGGAAGCCGGAGCCGATCAGCAGGATGGCGCGGGCGCGCTGGGCGCGGAGGATGGAGACGTACTCGATCTCCCTCGCCGGTTCCCGGAACGTGCTGGCGAGCATGACCAGTACGTCCTGTTCGGCCGCCGCCCGCATCACGCCGTCGGCGATCGCGGCGAAGTACGGATCGCCCACGTCGTGACAGATCAGTCCGACCGTGTTGCTCGACGAACTGGCCAGCGCCTGGGCGTGCGCGTTGGGGATGTAACCGAGCAAATCCGCTGCCGCGCGCACCCGTTCACGGAGCTCGTCACGGACGCGGGTCGTGCCGTTCAGCGCCCTGGACGCGGTCGCCAGCGAAACACCCGCACGCCGGGCCACGACGTCGAGCGTCACATGGGGCCGTGCTTCCCGTTCACTCACGTCGGCCCCCTCGGGCGGTCCCTCGGCGGGCCCGGGAAACTTCCGGACGACCTATTGACCGTTCGGACAAGCAGTCATTAGCGTGGCGATCACCTTACCAGAAAGCGCTTTCTGAAAGCGCTTCTTCCGGTACGGCAGTACGGCAACCGGTACAGCTGAGGATCGGACAGCGCTTAGTAACCGCTCCTGATTCCCGAGGAGTTCACTGTGAGCCAGAGTGTCATGCCGGGACCGACCAAAGAGATAGCGGGAGTCGCCACACGGAACAGGCCAGGAGCGGGGGAGAGGTTCGGAAAGGCCGTCGAGACCAGCTGGCGGCCCGTCGCGCTGCTGCTCGCGTGCTTCGTCGCCTGGTGGGCCGTCGCCGCGGCCGAGTTGGTCGAGCCGTATCTCGTCCCCTCGCCCGGAGCGACCCTGGACGTGCTGACGGGCCAGACGAGTTACATCTGGGAACACACGTGGGTGACCACCTACGAGACCCTGCTCGGCTTCGCCATCGCGGTCGTCGTCGGAGTCCTGGCCGCGGTCGTGATGGTGTACTCGTCGACCGTCGAGAAGACGCTCTACCCGATCCTGCTCTTCGCCCAGGTCGTACCGAAGATCGCCATCGCACCGCTCTTCGTCGTGTGGCTCGGCTTCGGGATCACCCCGAAGGTCCTCATCGCGGTCCTCATCGCCTTCTTCCCGGTCGTGATCTCCATGGTCACCGGCCTCAAGGCGGTCGACCCCGAGATGCTCCAACTCTCCGCGACGATGGGGGCGAAGCCGTGGCAGACCTTTGTCAAGATCCGGTTCCCGGCCTCGCTGCCGCATCTGTTCTCGGGCCTCAAGGTCGCCGTGACGCTCGCGGTCACCGGCGCGGTCGTGGGTGAGTTCGTCGGTGCCAACGAGGGTCTGGGCTATGTGATCCTCCAGGCCAACGGAAACCTGGACACCCCGATGCTCTTCGCGGGGCTGCTTGTCATGTCACTGATCGGCGTCGTCCTCTTCGTCCTGGTCGAGATCGCCGAGAAGCTGCTCCTGCCCTGGCACGCCAGCCGCCGGGACGCCAACGTCACCACCTCGTTCTGATGAGACCTCTCCTCCGAGAAGGGCCAGCCATGCGCTCCCGCAGACTCCTGATCGGCCTCGTGCCGCTTCTTCTGGTCGCCACCGCCTGCGGCGAGGACGGCGACGACACCAGCACCAGCGACTCGGGCAAGAAGCTCGACAAGGTGACGCTGACGCTGAACTGGTACCCGTACGGCGAACACGCGCCGTTCTACTACGGCGTCGAGGAGAAGATCTTCGAGAAGCACGGCATCGACCTGGAGATCAGGGCGGGCCAGGGCTCCCAGAAGACCGTCCAGGCCACCGCCGCCGGGCAGACCGACTTCGGCTGGGCCGACACCCCCGCCGTGCTCAGCGGCGTCGACCAGGGCGTCAACGTCAAGAGCCTCGGTGTGATGCTCCAGACGACACCGTCGTCCGTGCAGTTCTTCAGCGACCAGGACATCAAGACGCCCGCCGACATCAAGGGCAAGACGGTCGCGGGCACGGCCGGTGACGCGCTCACCAAGACGTTCCCGATCTTCCTGGAGAAGAACAACCTCAAGCTGTCGGACGTCAAGATCCAGAACACCGACCCGGCGGGCAAGATCGCCGCGGTGATCTCGGGCAAGACGGACGCGCTGCTCGGTTACGCGAGCGACCAGGGCCCGACCATGGCGGACAAGGCCAAGAAGGACGTCGAGTACCTCCGCTTCTCGGAGAACGGGCTCAACTTCTACTCCAACGGTCTGATCGCCGGCCAGAAGATCCTCAGCTCGGACGCCGACCTCACCAAGCGCATGACCGCCGCGGTCAGCGAGGCGTGGGCCGCCGCCGAGAAGGCGCCGGAGCCCGCCGTCGCCGCGATGGAGGGTGCGTCCGAGCAACTGCCGCCGAAGGCGGTGCTGACCGAGCAGTTCGCGACGACGATGACGCTGCTGCACACCGAGTCCACCCAGGGCAAGGCTCCCGGGTTCAACACCGAGGCCGACTGGCAGGAGACCATCGACGTCTTCGCCGAGGCCGGTCTGGTGAAGAACCCGAAGGCTCCGTCGGATTACTGGGACAGCTCGGCACTGAAGGGATGACGATGCCCAGGGAAGCGACTCTCCGGGAGCGTGGCGTGAGCAGGACCAGTCTGAGCAAGGACGACGGAACGAAGGACCGCGCGGGTGCCGACGGCACGGCGGCGGTCTCGCTGAGCGACGTGGCCGTCCGGTTCCGTACGAAGGACCGCGACGTCACGGCCCTGCGGGAGGTGTCGCTCGATGTGCCGATGGGCGAGTTCGTGGCGATCGTCGGCCCCTCGGGGTGCGGCAAGTCGACACTGCTCAAGCTGGTCGCCGGCCTGCTGAAGGCGTCCGCCGGTGACGTACGGCTCCACGGTGAGCAGGTCGACGGGCCACGGCCCGACATCGGTTACGTCTTCCAGCGGGCCGCCCTCCTGGAGTGGCGTACCGCCCGGCGCAACATCCTGCTCCAGGCGGAGATGCGCCGGATGCCGAACGTCGTGGCGCGGGCGCGCGCGGACGAACTCATCCGGATGACCGGCCTCGGAGGCTTCGAGGACGCCTATCCGCACGAGCTGTCGGGCGGGATGCAGCAGCGGGTGGCCCTGTGCCGGGCGCTGCTGCACCAGCCGCCGGTCCTGCTGATGGACGAGCCGTTCGGCGCGCTCGACGCGCTGACCCGCGAGCAGATGAACATGGAGCTCAACCGCATCTGGCGGGAGACCGGCACCACCGTCCTGCTGGTCACCCACTCCATCTCGGAGGCCGTCTATCTGGCCAACCGGGTCGTGGTGATGAGCCCGCGGCCGGGCACCATCACGGAGGTCATCGACGTGGGTCTGCCTGCGGAGCGGGACTACGTGGAGACGCTGGCCCGGCCGGAGTTCCGCGAGGCGACGACGCACATCCGGGAACTGCTGGGAGCGGCGTCGGCCGAGGACTGACCACGCGGTCCGTCCCATGAACCGGGCGGGGGAGGGCACGACCTGTCGACGTGCCGGCCCCCGCCCGTCCGTATGTCCTCTGCCGCACGGTGTCGCACCGCCTCGCACTGTCTCGCACCGACTCCCACGGTCTCGCACGGTCTCGCACCGTGTCGTCCCGCGCGGCCCCGACCTGCTCGCGGCCCCGATAACGGCGTGCTCCGCGAGCCGGCGCCGTGATTGGCTGCATCGGTGAAGGATGAACGTATTACCGTCAGGAAGCGTGAGGCCGCCGACCTCGACGCCTGCGTCCGCGTACTCGCCGATGTCCACGCGAGCGACGGCTACCCGGTGGACTGGCCCCGGGACCCGGCCGAATGGCTGGCGCCACCGGACTCGGCGGACTCCCCGGACTCACTGGGCGCCTGGGTCGCCCTGCTCGACGGCACGCTCGTCGGGCACGTCTGTCTCTCCGCGGCCCGCCCGGGCGACACCGCGCCCGGCCTCTGGGCCGGCCGTCACGGCACGGGCCCGGAGAGGAGCGCGGTGGTGAGCCGGCTGTACGTCTCGCCGAAGGCCCGGGGCCATGGAATCGGCGCGCTTCTCCTGGCCGAGACGCTCCGCGCCTCGCGGGGGCTCGGGCTGCATCCGGTGCTGGACGTCGTGACGTCGGACCGTTCGGCGGCGGCGCTGTACGAGCGGCAGGGATGGACGCTCCTGGCGACGGGTGAGCAGCGGTGGGGGCCCGACCGTACGGTCCAGGTCCACAGCTACGCGGCGCCCCGCTGACCCCGCCCGCCCCGACAGGCCCGAGTACGGACCTCTTCGTGCGAAGCCGCTCCCCGTCGAGCACCGCACCCCCCGACCGGCCGTGAGGCCCGTCGGGGGGTGCGGTCAGTGCCGGTCAGGAGCCGTGGCCCGGCCCCGCTCTCAGTACCGCAGCCTGGACAGGTGCCGGTAGCTGTTACGGGCCGTGGCAATCGGGTCCTTCGGCGAGTCGTGCTCCACGAGCCACTGCCGTACGCCGCCCCGGTGCGCCGTCTCGAACATCTCGGCGAAGTCGAGGACGCCCGAGCCGACGTCCGCGAAGTCGCCGTTCGGAGCCATGTCCTTGACGTGCAGTGCCGGGAAGCGCGGGCCCTCCTCCACGAAGAGCCGGCGCGGATCCGCCCCGCCCTTCGCGGCCCAGTAGACGTCCAGCTCGAAGCCGACGTACTCGGGGTCGGTCTCGCGCAGCAGGATGTCGTACAGGACCTCGCCGTCCACGACCTTGTGGTCGGCGTCGTGGTTGTGGAAGAGGACCGGGCCGAGACCCGACTCCCGGGCCGCACGGCCCGCCCTGTTCATCGCCGCCGCCGCCTCGCGGTAGCCCGCGGGGGTGTGCATCTCGGTCGGCAGGCTCGGTACGACGACCCACTCGCCGCCCAGAGTGTGGACGTCCGCGATGGCCTGCTGGAGTCCGGTGCCGGCCACGATGCCGTAACCGACGTGCTCCAGCACCGCCTTGAGACCGACGTCGTCCAGCACCTGGCGGATCTGGGTGGCGTTGCGGCCGAACCGCCCGCTGACGCCGACCGTCGCGTAACCGATGTCCGCCAGCTGCCCCAGCGTCCCCTCGAAGTCCGTCTCGAGGATGGAGCGCATCGTGTAGAGGTGCATACCGATGCCCGAGCGCGGGATCTTGCGGTTGCACCGGCCGTGCCCGTGCCCGTGCCCATGGCCGTGTCCGTGTCCGTGTCCGTGCCCGTGGTGCCCGCCGTGGCCCCGGCCGGACTCCGACGCGTGGGCGGTCGTCGACGTCGCCGCCAGTCCCACCGCGGCCAGGCCCGCGGCCGCCGTACCCAGGAACGCTCTTCGTGTGCCGTTCACGCTCACGTGACCTCTCTCAACTCGCTCGAATGCGGCTCGTGTTGCTCCGGAGTCACCGCCGGAGTCAACTCGCGTTGATCTCGACAGCGCCGGTCGTCGTGTCGCCCTTGTCGTCCGTCACCGTCAGATGCGCGGTGTACGCGCCGGGCCGGGCGTAGGTGTGGGTCGCGCTCGCCCCCTGCGCACCGGTGGGCTTGGTGTTGTCGCCGAAGTTCCAGGCGTACGAGGCGACGGTCCGGCCCTCGGCGAGCTTCACCGTGCTGGCGAGCTCGACCGCGAGCGGTGCGTCGCCCTCCGCCTTGGACGCGCTGACCGTGACGCCGGTACCGGTCCTCTTCTCGACCCCGCGGCCGTTGAAGCGCAGCCAGTCGAGAGAGAGCACGTCCTGGCCGGCCGGCGTCCACTCCGGGTTGCTGAAGACCGCGTACATCTTCACCGTGCCGCCGACCGGCCTGAGGTGGGTGGTCGGTGAGATGAAGTTGGTCCAGTCACCGGTGTTCGGGACGGTGACCGAGCCCATCAGCGGGCCGGTGGGCGAACCGTTGCGGAACTCGATGGTCCCGCCCGTACCGCCCGAGGACGCGCCGACCGTCACGGACTGGACACCCGTGAGGTTCACCGGGTCGAACGCGACCCAGTCGCCGTGCTCGACCTCGATGACGCGCCTGCCGCCGGACGCCTCGGCGCGGGCGCCGATGGTGACGCCGCCGCCCGCGCCGCCGGTCTCACTGAAGAACTCGCCCTCGCGGTAGGAGGCCTTCAGATTCGAGGTGGCCGTTCCCGTCAGGGCGGGAGCGTCCTCGGCGCCGTCGTCCTTGTAGCTGGCGGTGATACGGAAGAAGAGGTCCTGGTTCGCGTGCTCGTCGGTCGTCGGGACGGTGAACTCACCCGCGCAGCCCTGCTTGGACTGGACGGGGTGCAGCGTCGTCCCGTGACCGAGCCGCCCCTCGACGGTGACGCGCGCGCAGTCGATCTCGGCGCCCTTGCCGTCCTCGGGGTCGGTGACCTTCACCGTGAAGGGGACCGTGTCACCGAGGCTGAACATGCCGCCGTCCGGGGCCTTCTGGATGGTCAGCGCGGGCCGTGTGTTGCCCACGACGATCTCCCGGACCGCCTGCGCCGAGAGCTTGTCGGGACCGGTGACCGTCAGCCGTGCGGTGAAGACACCCTTGTCGGTGTAGATGTGGGTGGGGTTGGCCTTGGTGGAGTCGACGGTGCCGTCCCCGTCGAAGTCCCAGGCGTAGGTGACGGGCTTGCCCCCCGGCAGTCCGGAACCGGCGCTGGAGAACTTCACACTCCGCGGCCCGGGCCCGGTGTCCGAGGTGACGCTGAACGTGGCGGTGGGCAACTGGCCGTCACCGACGTAGTCGATGCGGTAGATGGCGGTGCCCGGGTTGACCACCCCGGTGCGGCCGGCGCCGGAGCCGACGCCGAAGTCGATCACGTACAGCGAACCGTCGGGTCCGAACTGGGCCTCGAAGAGCTGGTTGAACTTCATGTCGGTGAAGATCTTGTTGATCGACTGGATGTCCCCCGCCTTGGCGTCGGGGAAGCGCGGGTCGGTGAACGACTGGTCCTTCTGCTGGATCGAGAACGTCTTGAACCAGTTCTGGCCCAGCTCGTAGTTGAACCACTTCGCGTCGAAGTACTCGGGGAACTTCGTGGGCGAGGGGTTGTCGGGGTCGTAGTCGTAGACGGGACCGCCCATCGGGGCGCCGCCTCCGCCGACCTCGGGGTACTGGGTCGAGCCCGAGTACTGGTACCAGACCGTCGCCGCCGTGGCCGGCGGCAGCTCGCGCAGCCCCGTGTTGTTCGGCGACTCGTTGACCGGCTTGGCGCAGTCGAACTTCGGCCCCGAGACCTTGGTCGCGAAGTCGTAGTCGTTGAACGGGGTGTTGCCGCCGATGCAGTACGGCCAGCCGAGGTTCGCCGCCTTCGGGATCCGGTTGAACTCGACCGTGCCCTCGGGGCCGCGGTTCGGGTCCGCCGCACGCGAGTCGGGACCGTAGTCGCCGACCAGCAGCGCGCCGTCCTTGGGGTCGGTGGTGATACGGAAGGCGTTGCGCAGCCCCATCGCGTAGACCTCGGGACGGGTCTTCTCCGTGCCCGGTGCGAAGAGGTTCCCCTCGGGGACGGTGTACGTGCCGTCGTCCTCGGGGGTGATCCGCAGGACCTTGCCGCGCAGGTCGTTGGTGTTGGCGGCGCTGCGCTGCGCGTCGAAGACGTGCCGGCCCGGACGCTCGTCGATCGGCGTGAAGTTGTCGGAGGCGAACGGGTCGGTGTTGTCACCGGTCGCGATGTACAGGTCGCCGTCCTTGTCGAAGGCGAGGGAGCCCGCCATGTGCACGTTGGCCCGCTGCTCGTCGCGGTCGGTCGGGATCTCCAGCAGGAGCTTCTCCGACGCCGGGTCGACGGTGTTCCCCGTCAGCGTGTAACGCGACAGGTTGACCTGCTTCTTCTCCTTGTCCGAGTGGAGGAGATAGAGCCAGTTGTTCTCCGCGAAGTCCGGGTCGAGCGTCAGCCCGATGAGCCCGTCGGACTGCTCCGTCATCTTCATGCTGTACTCGAAGTCGAGCGCCGTGGTGGTCTGCGACGTCGACTGGTCGAGGACCTGGAGCTTTCCGGTGCGCTGGATGTAGATCACCCGGCGGTCGGGGGTCACGGCCAGCTCGTAGGGGTCGGAGAGGTCGGTGGCCAGCTGCGTACGCTTGAACGATCCGGTCTTGGTGGCGGAGCAGTCGCCGGGCTTGTCGCCGGCCGCCCACTCGATGCCGCCGAGAAGGTGCTTGAGGAAGTTCTCCTCCTTGAAGGAGGACGCGTCGTGACCGCCGGCGGTGAACCAGGAACGCCCGCCGTCGTAGTTCTGGCACCAGGACCACGGGTGGTCGACGCCCTCGTCGAGCCCGGTGATGCCGTCGTTCACCTTGATCTGCGCGAGCGTGTGCACCTTGCCCGTCGGGTTGGTGCGCCAGTTGTACCACTCCTCCGTACGCTCCCAGAGCTCCGGAAGTCCCTTGGTGGAGGGGTGCGCCTGGTCCAGCACCTTGACCCGGCCGGTCTGGATGGCGGGGTGCTTGTCGAAGATGGCCCCGGTCAGCCCCTCGTACCAGTCCCAGTCGCGCTCGCTCGCGGACGCGGCGTGGAGCCCCACCCAGCCGCCGCCCGCGCGGACGAACTTCTGGAGGGCCGCGCGCTGCGGCGCGTCCAGCAGATCGCCGGACTCCGGCGTGGAGTTGGTGTTGTTGAACACGATCGCCCGGAACCGTCCGAGGTTGGCGTCGGTGAAGATACCGGCGTCGTCGGACGCCTCGACCTCGAAGCCGTTCTCCTGGCCGAGCTTCTTGATTCCGTCGATCCCGGCCTGGATGGAATCGTGCTCGAAGTTGGTCACCTTGGAGAAGACCAGGACACGGTACGGCGCCGCCTCCGCAGGCGGCGGCGAGGCGACCCCGAGCCCGAGCACGAGAGCGAGCAGTGCCAGGACGACGGTGAAGGGCGTCAGGGCCCTTCTGGATCGGCCGGTGCGCATGGGGGACGGGTCTGGTGGACGGCTACTCACGGGCGCTCCCGGTGCAGGTGGCGGCTACGAATGGGAAGAAAGCGCTTTCTTAAGTACGCCGCACAGCGTAAGTTCCCTGGTTCCGGGGGGTCAATGGGTCGGAAGCGCCCACTGTGGTATAGGAGTTGGGTATACCGGAGGGCTCTCGTCCGGTTGATCGCTTTGTGGTGCGGTGAGGGGTATGTGGCGGTGAGAGCGGCCGGGGCGGAGCGCGGCCGCAGGTCCGAAACCCGCCGTCACCGCGTCCCGCGCCCTCGATCCGTTACGGCGTCCCGGGCTCGGACTGCCTGCGAAACCCCCCTGACGGACTACGCACGCCCCTTCAGGAAGCCCGAGATCCTCTCCCTCAGGGACCTGACGTCGAGTCCGTGCGCCGCCAAGTGGTCCGACATCTCACCGTACTTGCGCAGTTCGCGCCGTCCCACGCCCAGCGCCAGCACCCGGTGAGGCACGTCGACCAGGGCCTCGGTCGCCGGCGCCGTCGACGTTCCGGCGAGATACGGCTCCACGATCACCACCTCGGCGCTCCCCGTCTCCCCGGCCGCCCGGCGCAGCGACTCCCCGTCGAAGGGGCGGACCGTCGCCGCGTACAGCACTGTCGTGTCGAGCCCCTCCGTCGCGGCCAGGACGTTGTCCAGCATCGGCCCGACGGCGACCACCGTGCCGCGCCTCCCCTCGCGTACGGTCAGGAAGCCGGACCCGGTGACCGGCAGCGGCCGTTCGTTGGTCTGCGACGACAGCCGTACGTACACCCGGTCGTCGCCCTCGGCCGCCAGCCGCAGCAGCGCCTCGGCCTCGTCGGGATGGCCCGGCACATGCACGGTCCAGCCGTCGAGGGTGTCGAGGAGTGCCACGTCGCCCGGCGACATATGGGTGAAGCCCGCCGACGGCGAGTCGTACGACGCCCCGGCGCTGACCAGCACGCCGCCCACGCCCTGGTGCCCGAAGTCCAGCTTCACCTGCTCGAAGGGGCGCTCCACCAGGAAGCTCGCGAACGTGTGGACGATCGGCCGCATCCCGCTGAGGGCGAGCCCGCCCCCGGTGCCGACCAGGAGCTGTTCGCGGATCCCCACGTCGATCACCCGGTCCGGGTGCCGGCGTTCCGCCTCGCGGAAGCCGTCGCGGCCGATCACGGCGAGGACGACAGCGAGCCGAGGGTCCTCGTCCAGCAGCCGGGAAGCGGTCGAGGCGAAGCGCTCACGCATGGTGTCCATCAGAAACCTCCGAGTAGCCAGTGGGTCAAGACGAGGACTCGACGCGGGCGACGACCGCCCGGGCCCGGCCGGGATGGGGCGCGGTGAACGCCTCGTACAGCGCGTCGTGGTCCCGGCCGTCGACGGTCACGGCCGACCAGCCGGCGGCCGTGAACCGGGAGGCGATCCCGCCGGGCCAGCCGTGCGTGGCGGACGAGTTGTCGATCACGAGGGTGTGGAGCTGTTCGAGACCGGTGGGGCCGGCGTAGGCGATGGCCTCGTGGTTGCTGCCCTCGTCCAGCTCGGCGTCGCCGACGAGCACCCAGACCTTGGAGCCGGTGAGCCCCTGCGCGCGCAGCCCGAGCGCGCTGCCGACCGCGAGCGGCAGCCCATGGCCGAGCGACCCGCTGCTGATCTCGGCGCCCGGGACGAGCGTGCGGTCGGGGTGGTGTCCGAGGGGGGAGTCGTACGAGCCGAAGCCGGCGAGCAGCGACTCGGGGAAGAAGCCCTTGGCGGCGAGGACGGCGTAGTACGCCATCGGACCGTGGCCCTTAGACAGCAGGAAGCGGTCGCGTGCCGGGTCGTCGGCGGTCGCGGGCGAGACGTTCAGCACCCGGTCGTAGAGGACCCAGATCGCGTCGAGGGTGGAGGTCGCGGCGGTGCCGTGCTTCTCGTCGCCGGTCATGAGGGCCAGCAGTCGGTCGAGGTCCTGGTAGCCGTAGGTCGCCGCCGTTGTCGTTGAAGTCGTCATGCGGACCACCGTGCAACGTCAACTTAAGTTGAGGTCAAGCGACGGGCCGGGCGTCACGGAACGGAACAAAAGCGGTTCGTGACCAGCGGTCGGAGTGCGGTATTGTTCTCATGCGCGTTCGGCCAGGGGAAACCCCAGGTCAGGCGGGCATCGGGACGTGGCGCAGCTTGGTAGCGCACTTGACTGGGGGTCAAGGGGTCGCAGGTTCAAATCCTGTCGTCCCGACTCGTGAGAGTCGCAGATCAGGGCCGGTCTCGGAGAAATCCGAGAGTCGGCCCTTGGTCTTTTTTGGGGACCGGGTGGGGACCAGGGTAGCCCGGACCCGGACGCCCGCCCGGCGCGAAGAACCGCGGACGCACCGCCGTTCAGGACGCCGGTGACCAGTACTGCCCGCCGCCGTTCGAGGTGCTCAATTACTTCACAACGGTGGTCGCCATGAAACTGGCCGACGATGACACGCAGCCCCCGAACGCTGAATGACGGAAGAGCAGCGGACTGACATTGAACGTCAAGCTCCGGGAAACTCGGCCTGGTTCGTCCGTTCCGAGCCTCGTCGGAAGCCTTCCCCCGGCGTTCAGTGCCCGGGTCCGCTTTTCTCGGCATGGCCGGGCATTCGGTGCGTGCCGTTCACCGTGTCGCAGGCCACGAGCAGCAGGGCGATGTCGTCACTGACTTGCTGGGCGGCCGTTGTCCTGTGTGCGCGTTCGATGATCGCGTCGGCGAGTAGGTCGACGGGTTCGTTGCCCCCGGCGGCCAGCTGGCCGGCCAGGAGGTCGGTGGCCAGCCCCAGATCGACGCCCGGCTGTTCCACGAGGCCGTCGGTGTAGAGGGCCAGCAGGGCGCCGGGCGGCAGGGGTATCTCGACGGACTGGAAATCGGGTGTCTCCTCCACGCCCAGGAGCAGGCCGGGGGGCAGGTCGAGAACTTCGGTACGGTGCGAGGGCTGCCGGAGGATCGGCGGCGGGTGGCCTGCCGAGGCCAGCAGTACGCGATGGGCGCCGACATCGATGTAGGCGTACAGGCAACTGCAGAACAAGTCGCTGTCGAGCTCCAGGAGGAGCTGGTTGGTGCGGGCGAGGACCTCCTCGGGCGGCGCTCCCGTACTGGCGTGGCTGTGCACGGCGGTGCGGATCTGGCCCATCAGCGCCGCGGCCTGGACACTGTGCCCCTGGACGTCGCCGATCACCACGGCCGCCTTGCGGTCGCCGAAGTCGATCAGGTCGTAGAAATCGCCCCCCACGTCCAGAGCGTGTGTGGCCGGGCGGTAGCGGGCCGCGACCTCAAGGCCGGGCACCCGGGACAGATGGCGTGGAAGCAGCCCGTCCTGGAGGCCCCGTGCCACCTGCGCGTTGGCGTCGTAGAGCCGGGCGCGCTCCAGTGCCTGCGCGATCACACCGGCCAGCGAGGTGAGTTCGGCGCGTTCGTCCGGGGGAAATGTCCGTGGTCTGCTGTAGCCGAGGAGGAGGTAGCCGAAGGTGTTGCCCGAGACCGTGAGCGGCAGGTAGGCGAATGCGGCCATTTCTCCGTAGGGCCGGTGCAGGGGATAGGTGCGGAGCAACTCGGCGTTGGAGGAGTGGAAGCGCGGCAGACCGGTCTCCATGGTCCGCGTGCCTTCGGTGGGCGTCGCCGTCGGCAGGTTGTTGAAGTGCTCGGTCATCGGAGAGGGGAAACCGCGTGCACCCACCACACGCTGTCGCCCTTCGTCGTCGACCAGAAGGGCCAGTGCGTCGGCATCGAGGGCCGGCTGCACCTGCCCCATGAGTGATTCGGTCACCTCATGGACGCCTGCGGCCTCGGTGAGCGCGGACGTCAGGTGCAGGACCTGCAGGAGGGATCCGGCGCGTGCGGGCGCTCTGGCAAGGGAAGTGGCGACTGGTCGCTGCTCGCTGTCGAGGGCTTCCGCTGATTCGACACGCACGCTGATGCCGGAGGCGTCCGGGTAGAGGTGGAAGGAGAGCCCAGCGCCATCCGGCCGGCGCGCGGAGAAGCGGGTGGGCTGACGGCTGAAGACCGCGGCGACGAAGGCGTTCTCGTACGCGGGGTCGTCCAGCCAGGGCAGTGCGTCCCAGAGTTCGGCGCCCAGCAGTCCGGCGCGGTCGCGGCCGAGCTGCTGGGCTGCCCGATCGGTGAGGAAGATCATCCGGCCGTCCGGGTCCAGCGCGATGAAGCCCTCGGTGAAGCGCTCCACGAGGGTGGCGGCCGGATGATCGACCGGTGGCCGGGAAGGTTCTATGACGAGTGGCTCGTCCCTCGGACGCACCGGTCGGCCCTCGGTGGCGGCATTGTCCAATACCTCGGTCATCCGGTCGGCGGTCTTATCGATCTCCGCCCGCTCGGCGGCGAGCAGTCCCCCGGGGCGGCTGCCGGGCCACATGAGCATCAGAGCACCGAAGCACTCTCCGTCGGCCACCAGTGGGACGATGCGGATGGCAACGGAGTACGGAAAGGCGAGGGCGAGCCGGGGGAAGCGGCGTGCCATTTCCTGCTGGTCGGAGAGCCACACCGGGCTCTGGGACCGGACCGCCTCGGTCAGCGGAGCGGATGCGGCCATCGCGACCCTGGCCCAGGATGCGGCGAGCCTGGTGGGAGCCCCGATCTCCGCGTTCATCTGAAGCACGTGCCGTTCCGGGACCAGGAGATAAATGACCCCGATGTGAGCGTTTGCGGCGTGGGCCACGTGGACCAGCAACCGGTCGAGCCGCGTGGCCGCGTCCTCCGCCTGGTGGTCGCTCTCATTCCCGTACGCGTCCACCTGCCTCACCCGCTCCACGAGTAAAATTGCACCCCAATGCCTAATTTTGCCCTACTGGGTGACACGGTGCGGCCCGACAGGTGACCCGCGATGTGCGCATCGGAGTGTGCCGCGCTTCGGAGGGGGCGTCTGAACAGCGGCTTCACTGCCCGGCGGGCGGTGGCCCGGCCGGGATCCCGGCGTTCTGAGCACGGCTTCGGCGTCACCCCGAAGGTCCGGTCGTGCCCCATCTCGCTCCCGCGTTCGCGCTCCCGCGCCCCGCGCGCGGCTGTCCGCAGTGGATGCGGTTGTTACGCGTGCGCATGGCGACCGAGGTCGTCGCCTACATGCAGGTCGCCGGCCTGCGTCGCCGAGTCCGACCCCACCGCTGCGGAGCGGGGGCGGCGCGGACACACCTCCCATGGGCCGAACTCCTGCCGTCCGATGCCTTTTTGGCCTCTCTGCCCGGCGTTCCCTTGTCCCGCCTCGGCGCCGTGTCGGCCGACCGGCCGGTCTCCGTCGTCCTTGCCGATGCATGTCCGTCACTTCTGCCTAATTAACTAGGCCAAGGATTGGCCTAGCGATGACGGGGCATCCGCAGTCCACGCGCAGCCGGACCGCTCTCACCAGCGCCCGCAGCCGTACCCGCCCCGCTGATCCCTGCCGTCCGGCCCCTTTTCCTAAGGAGAACCCCCTATGTCCCCATCCACCAAAGCGCGAGGCCTCGTGCTCGCGATGGCGTTGCTGACCGTGACGGCCTGCGGTGCGAACGACACCGAACCCGCTGCCTCTCCCAGCCCGGATTCGGGATCGCCCTCCGCCGGCCTGGACGGCTTCTACGGTCAGAAACTCTCCTTCGGCGCTTGCGCCGACTACGCGACCACCAAGGCCGACGAGGAGATCTTCACCGCCCCGGGCCTCGAGTGCGCCCGGCTTAAGGTGCCGCTGGACTACGGCCAACCACACGGCCCGACCGGCGAGGTGGCGCTCCTGCGGGTCCCGGCACGCGGCAAGGCGAAGGGATCGCTCGTCCTGAACCCCGGCGGACCGGGCGGGCCCGGTCTGTCCTTCGCCGCGCTGACGGCCAAGGCCCTGGCCAAGAGCCCGCTGACCGAACACTTCGACCTCGTGGGCTTTGACCCCCGCGGGGTAGGGGCCACCAAGCCGGCGATCAGCTGCTTCACCGACAAGGAGTACCTCGCCGGTGACACCCAGACCGAATTTGTGCTCGCCGCGGGCGAATACACCGAGCAGGACAGCCAGGCGCTGACGGACAAGTGCGCCAAGGCCTCCGGTGGGCCGGAGAACCTCGCCGCCGTCTCCAGCCGGGACAGCGTCCGCGACATGGACATCCTGCGCGCCGCTCTCGGCGACGACAAGCTCAGCTTCCTCGGGCAGAGCTACGGCACCCGGATCGGGGCCCTGTACGCCGAGGCGTTCCCGGAGAACGTACGCGCCCTGGTGCTCGACGGCGCCGTCGATCCCCAGCTCGGCGGCGAGCGCCGGCTGTCCCAGTACGCCGGTTTCCAGCGCTCGTTCGAGGTGATGGCCGCCGACTGCGCCACACAGAAGGGCTGCCCGCTCGGCGACGACCCGAAGAAGGCCACCCAGGAGTTCCACAAGATCGCCCGGCCTCTTCTCGACAGGCCCGTCCCCTACGGCGAGGGGCAGGAGTTCACGTACAACGACCTCATCGGCGGGGTCATCGTCGGGCTGTACTCCAAGGAGACCTGGCCGGTGATCACCAAGGGCCTGACCGAACTGAAGGCGGGCAAGCCGGACCGGTTCGTCCTCGCGGCGCAGCAGTTCTCCGGCCGTGAGCCCGACGGCGGCGGCAGCAACTACGACGTGGCCAACTTCGCCATCAACTGCATGGACGAGGCACGTCTGACGACGGAGCAGGCCGCCCGCTTCCGGAGCAAGGCATACGACATGCTGCCGTTCGCCGATCCGGGCCGGGGCAGCGCCGGCGCCCAGGACGCCTGCGCCTCCTGGCCCGCCGAGCCGAAGACCACGTACCCCTTCCCCGAGCAGGTCGACGGACTGCCGGCCACGCTCACGATCTCGATCACCGGTGACCCGAGCACCCCCTTCGACGCCGGGGTACGGCTCGCCCGGACACTGGGCGGCAGCATGCTGACGGTCAACGGGGAACAGCACACGATCGCCGCCTCGGGTACCAACCCTTGCGTCAACAAGGCGGTCGCCGACTACCTGATCAACCTGCGCACCCCGGGCCCCGACACGGAGTGCACCATCTGACGGGCCGGCACCACGGCATGCCTGGCCGTCCCCCCCTTCGCCAGGGGAGGGCGGCCTCGCGTGCGTCCGAAATCCCGGCCGGTCGCGGCGAGTGAGTGGCCTCAGCCCCCCCCGGAGAGTGATCCTGCCTGCGGCAGTTCACGGCGAGCTGCCGGCCATCGGCGTGTCCCTGCGGCGCACTCCCTCAGTGGTCCCCGCCGCTGTGGGGCACCTGGGTGACCGGGT
The DNA here is from genome assembly GCF_042716895.1 of Streptomyces sp. NPDC058653. NCBI lineage: Bacteria > Bacillati > Actinomycetota > Actinomycetes > Kitasatosporales > Streptomycetaceae > Streptomyces > Streptomyces sp. NPDC058653. Next base: position 165,587 of record NZ_JBHXRM010000013.1, read on the forward strand.
CGCCGATCGCTCCTCCGGTGGCGCGGCGCAGTGCTCCCGCGACGCGGGCCGGGGCGTCGGAGAAGTCCGCTGGGTCGGCGCCCGCCAGCAGCGCGGCGCCGATGTCCTCGCTGATCACCCGCAGGGCGGCCGCGGCGGCCGCGGCGTGCAGGCGTACGTCGAGGTCGTCGGCGGCTGTCCCGAGCCGGGCGGCGATGAGGTGGGCCATCTCGCGCTCCATCTGGTCGCAGGCCATCAACCAGGCCGTGCGCAGGGCGGGTTCGGTGTCGGCGAGGCGGATCATCTTCATCGCGAGCGCGTTGTCCGCCAGGTCGACGGGGTCGGCCTGGCGGCCGTACCTGCGCGTTTCGGCGGTGACGTGGTCTTCCAGGGAAAGGTGGGCGGGCCAGCTCGCCAGTATGGCCATCTCCCTTCGCATGCTCCGCGCGACGATGGGCTCCGCGCAGGCTTCCTTGCTCCGGAAGTGCCGCCAGATGGTGCGTACCGACAGTCCGACGGCCTCGGCGATCTGTTCCCCGCTGGTCGCGTCGACGCCCTGTTCCCAGAACAGTCGCGACGCCTCCCGGGAGATCTCCAGGCGCAGTCGGCGACGTCGCACGTCGCTCATCCCGCCCTTCCCCTGTCCGGCCTGTGCCATCGCCCTCTCCCGATTCTCCTCACTGCTGCCATTAAGTGACACAATGACATCTAGTGACGCACACTGCCAACTGGCCGCCCGGTGGGAGATGCCACGGGTGCGCGCGAGCCGGGTCCGGGACGCGGCCGGAAGGAACGACACGTCGTGAAGGAGGGCGCATGAGTCAGTCGCAGGGCAACGAGCAGGAGCTCCCGGCACAGGACATGGCCGGCGAGGAAGGCCCGTCGCTGTACCGGGTCGAGGCCGAGAACGCGCAGAAGGGCGCACGGCGGAGCCACCATGTCCGGGCGGGGTCGATGACGGAGGCGGCCACGCTGGCCCGCGAGGCGAACGAACCCTCCGGCGCCGCGTCCGACGGTGAGCCGCTGGCCTTCCGCGTGGTGGCGATAACGGAGGAGAACGCCACCAGCCGGGAGCGCGAGCGGCGAAACGCACGGCGGCAGCACATCCGCGCGATGGTCGAGGCGGGCCTGTCGGCGCTCGGGCGGAGCGCACCGGAGCATCCCGACGGGGAACGCGCCGACGTCCTGGTCGACTTCTTCACCCGGGCGGTCTGCTCGCCGGGCCGGTTCCCCTTTCCCGCCGGGGAGGGCGAAGGCGGGGTCCTGCTTGCCTCCGACGATGCCGCGCGGGTACTCGCCCAGCTCCTCACCGCGCATCTCGCGCGTCATGGCCTGACGGTCACCCGTACCGCTCCGGCGTGAAGGCGGTCGGTACGGCCGCGGGCGTCGTGGATGCCGGTCACACACGGGGAGCCGGGGCCGCGACCGGATGGCATCCGGT
>NZ_JBHXRM010000014.1:0-12019 GCF_042716895.1 Streptomyces sp. NPDC058653
CGGATCCTCCAGTACAACGCCCTCGTCCGGGAACAGGCGTCCCGCCAGTCCATCCAGGCCGCCCTGGCCATGGAGGAACTCCTCCTCCGGCCCGTCATGAGCGGAGCCTGACAGCCCTTACACCCGCTGCCGGATGACATCCAGCCGGCGCTCAATGACTGCACCGACCGGAAAGGCTTCGGCAATCCGCAGGGCATCCTGGACGATGTCATCGAGGTCTTCATTGGACACGAACTGCATGAAGTTGGCGTTCTCAAGGCTCGACCGAACGGCTTCGGCCGCGTCCTCGGGGGTGAGGTCGATGTCCTTGACGACTGCCGTGGTGGTCGCCTTGCCGCTGTTGAGGCCAAGGAAGGAGCGCCCGCATCCGCAACCTCCGTCCGGGTCTTCCTCGTCCTTGATACAGACGATTATCCCGACGATGACGAGTTCGCCGTTGATACAGAATCCGAAGTCGTTGTCGCGCTGCCCTTGGGTGTCGCTGGTGGCCGCCAGAAGCTTCATGACGGCACCGTACCGGGGGCCGAAGCGCGTAGGGTCGCGGGCGTGAACGTAGACATGGGGGACGTTCCGACCTGGGTCGGCGCGATATTTGCGGCAGGGGCAGCCGGCGCGGCCGTGTGGACACTGGCCAGCCAGCGCAAGCAGATCGACGAGCAGCGCGCATTCATCGGTGAGCAGTCCGCGACGCTGGCACTGGAGCGCGCCGAGCTGCACGCGGCAGCCGAAGACCGGAAGTGGTCTCAAGCGCGACAGGTGCGCATGACCTACCGCACCGCGGGCGGACAGCCGGATGGCGGAGGCGGCCTATCTGGCTACGACCACTGGCGGGTGTCCGTCGAGAACGGCAGCGACGCGCCGCTGAGCAACGTCCTGGCGCGCTTCGGCAGTGCCTACGTGGCCAGTGAGGCTTACGACGAGTTGGAGCGGGATCTGCCCGGCTCGGGTCGCCAGGTTGTGCCCGTCCATCGGATTGGGCCCCATCGGACATTCGTCTTCGTGTCGCCGCCCTGGCAAGAGACGACGGTCGACAACAATCGCCCGCACGTCTTCTTCACGGACGACGCCGGGATCCGGTGGCATCTCGACCGCTACGGATCCCTGACGCAACACCCGGAGGGCGAGGCGGAGTAACGATGAAGCCCCGTCCACCGGGGGTGCTCGGTGAACGGGGCGTCAGGCCCTCGCCCGCAGGGCTCCCCAGCGACGGCGGGCGAGGGGGTCTTTACCGGCGGTCGGCTGTCGTGCGCGGCCAGGTGACGCCGCCTTTGCCCGCGTAGACGTTGGCGTGATCTCCGTCGTGGTTTGCCCCGATCCGCACGCACCGGATCGCCGTCTTCGGTTTCAGTACCCAGCACACCGGGGTGAGGCCCAGCGTCGTGCTGCCGGGGGCCAGCAGCGTCATCGGCGGGCCTCCCTCGCGGCACGGATCAGTTCAGCCGCCTTCGGGCAGTACGCGCCGTCCGTGCGCACCTGGCACGCCGTACACGTCCGCTCGTGCTTGATCACCTCGATCAGCCCCGGGTCGGGCACGGGCTCCGCGGAGACACTGACGCGCTGGCGGTATGGGGCGCCGCCGCTGCCGCGCTCTCGCCACTGCCATTCCAGGCGAGTCGCGGGCGCACACCCCGAGCAGGTGCGCGGGTACCACGAGGTCGCGGTGCCGTGAGCGTCAACGGTGTGCGTTCCCAGGCTGACCGCGCTGCCGTTGTCGAGGTGCGCCTGGCACAGCACGCAGTCCGCGCCGCGTAACTGCCGCTCGGTCAGGGTCTCAACGGGGGGCAGCTCGATGGCCGCCGGCCCGCTCACCGCGATACTCCGACAAGGCGCTTGGTGGGTGCGAGCAGCTCGGCCAGGCGCGCGAGCAGGTCCTCGGCTTCGCGCCGTGAGAGGACGAGCGGGACGTGCCCCTGGACCCGGTCGACGGAGTACAGGGCCAGCGGTACACGCACCTCTCCGGTGATGTGGTCGCCGGTCGGTAAGACGGCTCGCTGCGGTGAGGCGTGCGAGGCAGTGGCAGACATGAGGAAGCCCCCTGCGGTGGCTGGTCGTTGACGAGCCGTCACCGTAGGGGGCGTGGCCGGAGAGAAGGGGGACAGATTGTCCCCCTGTCCCAGACTGTCCCTCTACCCAGCGGTGGGGATGCCGACCTTCTCGGCCAGGGCAGCGGTCTCGCTGCGCATGGAGCGGGGCGAGCGGCGCCAGAGGTCGGCTGCCACGGTGCGGGCGGACGGCGTGTAAGCGACCGTCTCGGCTCCGATGTCGTGGGCTTTCTGCATGACGTGCAGGGCGGCCGTGCGGTCGCCGCGCTGGAGGTGCCCGCGGGCGACCTCCACCCACAGGCGGGCCCGCCTTTCGGTCGACGGCATGATGTCGGGGTCCAGGTCGTCGGCGCGGTCGAGTGCGCGGCTGGAGCGCTTCAGGTCGACAGCCACGGAGATTTCGTGGAAGTCGACGTTGGCCCGGCCGAACACGGTCGACGGGTGGACGTACGACACTGGCAGTGACTTGGCGACCTGGTCCCCGCGGTCCCAGTACCGCCAGGCGTCGCCGTCCTGCCCGTCACGGGCGGCGGTCACCGCGGCGTGCAGCTGGAGCGCCCCGTATACGCCGCGCCAGTCGTCCGGGGCTCCGTCGAGATGGGGGCGGATCAGGTCGGCCGCTTCGTTCACCACCCGCAGAGCCTCCTGCGGGTACGCGGTCTCCCGGAGGATGTTGCCCATGTTCCAGGCTGCTGCCGCTATGGCGGCCGGGTGGTCGGCGTTCTGTGCGGCCGTGAGCGCGCGGTCAGCGACGACCCATGCCAGCTCGGCCGGCGCGACGTAGGCGGTCGCCTGCCCGGCGAGCCGGTAGACGTCGGACAGGGCCACCAGGGCGGCGCGTCGGTCGTTCCCTTCGTGGGTGCGTGTGGCTGTCTCGGTGTCACGGATCAGGTCGGGCAGCAGCGAGGCGACTTCCGTGCGGTTGCGGCTGGAGGTGTGCCACAGGTTCCATGTCTGGTCGACCCGGGCCTGAAGTGCCACGACGGGCTCGGCGGCGCCGAGTGTGACGGTGAGGGTGCGGTTCATGACGGCTGCCCAGATGGCGGGCATGCCGGGGTGGTTGAGCCTGCCCAGCGGGACGGGCTGCGCGACCTCGGGCGGGCCTCCGGTGATGATCGACAGGTCTGCGAGCTGGAGCCCGACGGCGAGGCGCATGAGCTGCGTGTGGGAGTCGATCTCCCGCTCACCGCTCTCGATCTTCTTCAGCCAGTCGGGCCCACGGGAACACAGGCCGGCGAGGACCGCGCGGGACATGCCCCGCGATTCGCGCAGGACCTGGATGCGCTCGCCGGTGCTGAGGTCGTCGGGGAGATCCACGGTGTGCCCCTTCGTCTGCTGTCGCGTACAGCCAGAGTACGAGCGTGCCCCCAACACAGAGAGACGTCCAGACACGACGAAGCGCCCCGCCCTCCTGAAGGAGGACAGGGCGCGGTGAAACGAAATCCGTAACGAATTACGTGACCCGATTCGTGACAGCTACGCCGGGCCGGTCTTCGTCCAGTCGACGAGCGCGGCGAACGCCGCCGGCTTGAGCCGGATCCGCGGGCCGTGCCGGCGCTTGGAGTCCCGCACCAGGACCGCGCCGGGCGGGCGGGCTACCTCAACGCAGCTGCCCGAGTTCGTGTAGCTCGACAGCTGCCAGATAAGCCGGGGTTCATCCTGTCGCAACTCTGCTCCTCGCCTCTCGGACCATGGTGAGCGAGTCCGCCGGCGAGGCGGCCCGCTGCTCCAGATGATCGCAGGCATCGGCGTACACAAGGGTGCGTTCCGGGAGATCCAGGACGGTTCCGCCCATCAGGTTCTCGACGAACACCGCCCGGCGGCCCGCTGTCGTGTACATCGTGAACTCGCCGGCGAGTGCGGCGTGGGTGTTGCTCCCCGCGGGCAGCACGCGCAGTGTCATCGACGGGCGCAGGGCCAGGGTGTTGAGGATGTGCTGCAACTGGTCGGCGAGGACCGCGGGGCCGCCTACGGGCCGGGTGAGGACTTCCTCGGCGATGACGAACCTGGCCCGGCGGCCGGGGCCTTGGCCGAGGGTGTCGACGCGGACGAGACGGGCGTCGGTGATGGCGGCCACGTCGTGCGGCGGCAGGGCGGGGGCTGAGGCGACGATCGCGGCGCGGGCGTAGTCGGGGGACTGGAGCATGCCGGGGACGAGGGTGGGGTGCCATCCCTGGATGAGGTCGGCGCCCTGCTCGATGGCGATGAGGCGGGCGATGTGATCGGCGAGCGACTCGGGCTCGGGACTGCTGCTCAACGTCTTCTCCTGTGGATGCGGATCGGGGCTGACACCTTCAGGTGTCAGCTGGTTGTGTCAGCTCGCACGCGCACGCGCCTGACCTAAGGGAAACGGGGCGTCAGATCCCGGCTGACACCGGTTCTGACACCCCTCTGACACCCGTCTGACTGTCAATCGGACGAAGTGGGTGCCAGTGGGGCGAATTGGGGTGGTCGATGGCTGGTCTGCGTCTGGTCGCTGCTGCTAAGCCGCAGGTCGGCTGCTGCTATGCGGCTGGTCGATGATCAAGGTCAGACCAGCCCAGACCAGACGTCGACCAACCTGCGACCTGCGCGGTAGCAGCACAGACCAGCTCGATAGCAGTAGGCGATGCCGGGGCAAATAGGGTGGCCAGGGCCCGGCCTGACCCCCGGCCCGACCCCGGCCGAAGCCCGGCCAGCGGAACGGCCTGTCCGCAGCTCGGCCGCCCTCTGGCCGGGCCCTGACCGGGGGTTGGCCGCCCTCGCGCCGGGTGCTTGCCGGGTCGTCAGGCCCGGCGACGCTCGGCGTCGATCGCGGCCAAGAGCTCCCGCTGCTCGACCAGGCCGGCGCGGAACCGGTCAACCTCGGCAAGCAGCTTGTCGACCCCCGCCACGTTCAACTCGACGCCGTCCGCGACGGACTCGCCAACCGCCAGCCACACGCACGCGGCGGCCGGCTCCTTGGCGGTCGAGTGAAGGCTCAGGTTCGCGGCCAGCGGTGGGTGCACCAGGCGGGCGGTCACCACCCTGTCCCGCGGGGGCACGACCTCCAGCACCGCGCTCTTGTGGAAGCAGTCGTCGGCCTGGTCGTCCCAGTACGCGTGATCCGTCACGCACCAGTCGGGGCATTCGATGGTGGCCTCGCCGCCGGCGACCGTAGGCCCGGTGTACTTGCGCATCAGACGTTCTCCTTCGGGGCCATGTGCGGGTACGCGCGGTCGACGGCGCGGTAGACGGAGCGGATCAGGTCGTTGATCGACGGGTCGTCCAGCAGCTCCGGGAACGTCTCCGAGTCCCGGAAGATCGTCCACGGGCTTTCCATGTGGAGCGTCAGCTCGATGCGGTGCCGGATCTCCTCGACCGGAAACGCGTCGACGGGGCCGTCGTCCCAGGCGCCACGCATACCCAGTTCGAGGGCGACGGCGAGCATGTCCCGCGTCATGGCGACCTTGAGCGTCAGGACCGCCCGAATCTCTTCGGGCCGCACGATGTCGTCGCGGTCCTCGGCGGCGAAGACGAAGGCGGTCGGGACCGCGTCCGGCAGGGGTACCGCGCGGGTCTGGGTGTGGGTGAGAATGCTCATGGTTCTGCCTCTCAGGGTTCGAGCCGAGGCGGGCTCCGGGGTGCGATCCCGGGGCCCGCGCGGCGTTACCGGCGACCGCTTCCCGACCGTGCGGGAAGCGGGTCGTACAGGGCCCGCGAACCCTTGGGGGTAAAGGGCTCGGAAGCCTTTACGCCCAAGGGGTTCGAGGGGCGGAACACTTGGGTTGCGACCTGCCAACCGGCACCCACGAACGGGCGCCGGCGGCAGGGGGGTTATTAGGGATTCGACGTGCGGTTTCAAGGCCCCCGAACAGGGGGGGCATTTGAGATGCACGCTGGCAACTCTTCGCTGAAACGGTCCGGGTGTTTGGATCGCACGCAGGCAACTTCTCGGCCTACGCGAAGCCCACCGGGACGCCCGCGAGGACGTACCAGGGGAGGGCGCCGACGAACCGGCGCTCCTCGATCCACGCGGCCCGCTCGGCGTTCAACTCGGCCGGCGTCCGGCCCTCCGCGCACGGCACCGCGTAGGCTCGCCACTTGGCCTCGTTGCACAGCCCGCAGGTGTACGGCGCGTCGAGGTCGGTGACCCCGTGGTCGTACATCCAGAAGTGCCCGTTGCTGAAGCGCTCCGGCGGGAGCGGCGCCGGGTCGACGTCCCGGACGAAGCCAGAATCGGTGACGATGTAGACCTTCTCGCTCATGCCGTCACTTCCATTTCGGTCTGCGTGAGGCTGGCCGCGCGCAGCAGCAGCCAGGCGAAAGTCAGGGGCAGGGAGTCGTCCTTGCGGGCGTTGCACGGCTCGCAGGCCAGCACCAGGTTGCAGAGCAGGTTGACCCTCCACAGCGCCCACGGGATGTAGTGGTCGAGCGTCGAGTCGGACAGGTCCGCGGCGAGCGGGATCCGGCAGTAGTGGCAGTGCAGCCCGTCCCGCTCGGCCACCAGGCCGCGCAGCTCCCGCCGGCGCTTGGAGTTGCCCCGCCCCTGCCGGTTGCGGCGCTTGCTGGGGCTCACCGCCGGACCCCCTCGGGGAGGTCGAACGGGTACGGCAGCGACGGGCCGTCGACGTAGCGGAAGCTGTACTGGAGCCACGCCTCCCGGACCGCGTCCAGGCACCGCCGGTACTCGTGGGCGTCCGAGCGGGAACCGTCCAGCAGGGCCAGGCGCCAGTCCGCGAGGACCACGAGCAGTTCCTCGACGTACTCCCGAGGGGCGTCCGAGTCGCTGCCGTTGCCGTCCGGCCCGTACTCCAGGCAGAACAAGCTGTCCGAGGAGACGCCGCCGAACAGGTCCGGGAAGTCGATAGAACGCCCGGCGATGAGGATCGGGTAGCGCGTGCTCACGACGCCTCCGTTCCGAGCCCGAGCAGGCGGTCGAGCATCGAGGAGAAGTGCCGGGCCCCGTAACGGTCATTGGTCGCGCGGGCCACGATCAGCAGGTCCGCGAGCCGCTCGGGCGACGGAAGGGTCAGGCTGCTGTTGCCGAATACTGCGGCGTTCTCGGTGGGCCGGCTGACGTGAGCGCTCATCGTGTTTCCCTTCGGAGCTCGGCGAGCTGGGCGGCAACGGTGTTCATGTGGATGGAGTGGACGGTGAGGGCGGCGGCGATCTGCCGCAGCTGCTTCGGCCCGCACCGCACGTCGTCCCCGGGGCCGATCACGGTCGCGGCCACCTCGCGGTCCGCCTCGGCGGTCGCGAAAGGCCACTGCTGAACCATGAGACTCAGCACCTCGACGCGGCCGTTGTCGGTGTCGGCGTTGAAGTCGACCGGCTCCGACGTGTGCGTGATGTCGACGCGGGCGATGGGCGGGTGTTCCTCGGTGTGCCCGGTGCACCAGTCGGGGCAGCCGGTGGTGACGTCCCCGTGGCGGGCGGTGGGGATGGTGACGGTGCCGTCCGGGTTGCGGGGCAGCGGCACCGCGACGGTGAACCGCTCCTCCCGGGCCGGCCAGGTGTTGCCGAACACGTCGCGGTGCTCGGGGTGGTAGGCCCGGTTGAGGATGCACGGGGCGTCGGGACTGTCGGGCTGCTCGGCGGCACAGACGGCGGGGTCGCCTTCGAGGGCGCCCTGGTGCCAGTCCCGCAACTCCTGCGGTACACCCTCCAGCGGGTCACGGTCCTCGCTCATCGCCGACCTCCGCCAGCGAAGTCGCTGAGGACGTTCCGGACCGTCGACGCGCGCTCCGCTTGAGTAAGCGAGCGAAGCAACTTCACCTCAAGCTGCCCGTCGATACGGTCCAGACGCCCCCAGTACCCGTCCGGAAGCGTCTCCACCTCCACCACCTTCGCCTCGAACGCGGCCAGCAGGTACGAGACCGGCATCGACCGCAGATCCTCGGCGGTCAAGCTCACCCACCGGGGCGACGGGGAGATGTTCCCCAGCTCGTCCAGCGAGCGGTGATAGCTGGTGTGCTCCTCGGCGGTCGCGTCCGCCAAGAGGTCAACCTGGCGCTCCAACTTGGTCAGGTGAGCCCGGACACGGGCGATGGTCTCCCGGACCTGGCTGACGGTCTGGTACCCCAGCGACTCACCCGGGCCGACCGGCATCAGCTCCATGTGAGGCTTACCGTCGCCGCATTCGTCATCGAACGGCCACTGACTGATACGGGCGGCGAGGATCGTCTCCGTCCCGCCGTCCTCGGTGGTGAAGTCCAGGGAGATTTCATCACCCGTGTGTTGCAGGGCCGCCGGGTACAGGCCCGTCTCGACGTCGCTCTCGTGGTCCGCGGTGCACCACGACGGGCACGGCGCGGACAGGACCCCGCCCCCGAGAAGCGGATACGTCAGGGTGCGGTTGGCCGGGCGCGGGATCGTCGCGGGCTCGGCGATCTCGGGCGAGGGCTTCTCGGCGGCCTCGACGGCTGCGACGATGGAGTTGGGTACGGTCTTGCCCATGGCTAGCTCCTTGTGATGGAGGGGTTGGCCCCAGGCCCCGGCAGGTGGTTGCACACCTGCCGGGGCCGTCCCGCGTTTGCGGGTGGCCGAGGGCGAAGCAGTGGGGAAGGTCAGGCGGTGGCGAGGAACGTACTGGCGTCGTCGAGGGCGTCGGCAGCGTCGCGCAGCGTGGCGGCCATGGCCCGGACGTCCGCGGGGTCGGTCATCTTCCGGTGAAGCTCTCTGCCCGTCTCGTAGGCCCACGCGACGACGTAGGTCGGCTCGCCCTCGATGGCAACCAGGTCGATCGGCAGAGACGATCCGTCGTCGAACTTCAGCTCCGCGAGTGTGGCGGTACACGTGTTCTCGTAGTGGGAGTAGCTGTCGCAGCCGGGCACCCGGCACCCGTCCTTCACGACAACCGGCTCCGGGCGCGGGCTGTCCTCGACCTCGACGGTGCCGGTCAGGTCGAACGACCAGTCCACATACGCCGCGTGGGTCGCCTCGCGGGCCCTCAGCCAGGCGTCGATGCCCGTGCTGGCCGCACGCCACGCGATCCGGGCCGGATGGGTGTCAGGGAGGCCCTGTACGGCACTCTCGTCGGCGTCGGTGACCGTGGCCTCGTATCGGTCGAGATGCCGCCGCCAGTCCGCCAGTTCGGCCAGCAGGCGCTCCATCTCCTCCGATGCCTGCTCGGTGCCGCCAGCCCGCTCGATGGCGCGCAGGTAGTCACCCGTGACGGGCTCGAACCGGGAGGGGAAGTCCCCGGCCGCGTTCACGTACACCTCCGCGGCCGGGGGCTCGGCGGGGGTGACGTATTCGGCGGTGCGCCTGTAGGTGACGAACGCCTTGTCCAGTACCGGGGTCTCGGTGGGGAGGAAGCCGTTCACGCGGCGCCACTTGCCGCCGACGTTCGACCACGCCTTGCGGGGCTCGGCGCCGGTCTCGCTGCGGTAGATCTTCGCGGCGGTGCGGCCGAAGGGGCTGCCGTACCGGTCCGCGAACGACTGGTCGACGCCACGGCCGGTGAGGTACCGGCGGGCCAGGACCATGCCGGCCGAGATGGTGGAGTAGAGGACGCCCTTGTCCACGGACGCGGCGGCAGCCAGCGTGCGGGAAGCGATCGGGCGGCGAGTGATGAGAGTATGGCTCACAGCGGGACTCCCGGTGATATCGGGTTGTTCCGTAGGCTCTCGGTTGGTGTTACCAGCACCACCGAGGGCCGTTCTTGTAGGTACGAAGCTAGTGGCGTTGTACCTACAAAGCAAGTCCAGTGGCTGAAGAATCTTGTACCTACGAAACTTGGCTGCCCGTCTGGCTCTCGTGTGTACAAAGCGGTAGCCTCATGCGCATGACCCCCGAGCCGGAGACCGAGTATGATCCCGCGCGCAACTTCCGTGCGCCCGCCACTGAATGGCTGCCCTTCGAGGCGGCCACGCGTGCCATTCATCCGGAGGGGCGCAGTCCCCGCGGGAAGGTCTTGCGGGAGTTCATGCGCTGGTACATGCGCCGGCCGGGAGCCGTGCTCCCGAAGCGGCCAGACGCAGGGCCCTGGTCGAGTCCTGCCGAGAGCCGGGAGCAGTAAGCCCCGGATCTCCTTGTGATCACCCATGTCCACACAGTGACGCTGAAATGCCCTGTGGCGCGGCGGCGTGGAAGGCGTCAATCCGACGGCATTGGGGGCGTCATTTCGGTGTCACGATCACCTTGTAGTCGCTATCATTAGGTGCATGACCACACCAAACGCCTCACTTCGGGCAGTCCGCATGGGCATGCTCATGAGTCAGGAGGAGTTCGCCAAGGCCGTCCGGGGAGCCGGGAGTTCGGCCGGCGAATCAACGCCCGCCACGAAGCGGCTCGTCCAGCGCTGGGAGGCCGGCGAGACGACCAACCCGCGCCCCAACTACGCCCGCGCCCTGGAGGTCGTCACCGGCCTCCCCATCGAATCACTGGGCTTCTTGCCCGTAGCGCCTCTCGCTCGCGTCGCTGGCGACGGGGCAGGCGGGCATGACGTCGCCCCATCCGCAGCAGGCGTGGCGCCTCCCGCAGCTGGCCCCACCCCGCAGACCGCACCCCGCCAGAACTTCTCGGGGGTATGGCTGTCGCGCTATGAGTTCTTCTCCAGCGGCCGGGAGTCCAGCTTCATCGGCATGCACTACGTGGTGCTGCTTCAGCACGGCAACCGGATCACGGCCCGGTCGCTGCCGCACGGCTCGTCTAACCCGGATTCGCCGCTGACCCTGGACCTCACCCTGGACGGCAGCGTCATCACCGGAACGTGGGTCGAACAGACCGCCGGCGACGGCTACTACCGAGGCGCTCGCTACCACGGCGCAATCCAGATGCTCGTCGAGCCGACCGGCACCCGGATGTCCGGCAAGTGGGTCGGCTTCGGCAAGGACATGGACGTCAACTCCGGACCGTGGGAGCTGCGGCTCCAGGACTCCTCGACGACCCAGTCCGCCATCGCCCAGTACAACCGGCGGCCCGAGTAGAAGCAGTGGGCGGTTGGCCCTAGCGCGAAGAGGCCCCAGCCGTTGACTGGGGCCTCTTCGCGCCGTGCGTCTCGGTGCGGGTACTGCGCCTTGCGGAGCTGCTGGTCAGGCGGACTCTGTGATGGCACTGCGCTGGCACCAAAGGGATCGGACGTAGTCGAACGTGCCCACGTGGAGCCACACCGGAAAGGGCCCCTGACCTGCACGAAAGCAACTACAGCGGTCGCCCCCCGCCATGCTCCGACGAGGGGCAACACACTGCTAATGCGGTTTGGGTCTTAAAGCCCATCGAGGGTTCAAATCCCTCCGCCTCCGCGCATCGATCACCGAAGCCCCGTCCACCAGGCCGGGGCTTCGGCCGTTGTACGGTACGGGGGGCGACGGTTTCGGACGTTTCCGCAGCTCAGGCAGGGTCCAGCTAATGGATTTCACGTGACGCCGCAGGTCATGTAATGTTGTTCTCGCAACGCGGAGGGGCCCAAAAAGCCCAGCACGGCAAGCACTCGTAGCTTAACGGATAGAGCATCTGACTACGGATCAGAAGGTTGCAGGTTCGAATCCTGCCGAGTGCACAGCAGGCCAGAGGCCCTCAGGAGAAGTCCTGAGGGCCTCTGGTTTTCGCCTTGACGGCAGTGACAGACGGCAACCGTGTTCGGGAGCCGATCAACCGGCCACTGGGACACCGGCCGTACCGTCGTCATCGTCCGGAGCGTTGCCGTCATCCCTCAGGGCAATCCCGACGCGATCGAACGCCGAGCGCTGCGAGTCGAGCCGTACGAACGTGTAGATGTCCATGGCCACGCGGATCGAGCTGTGGCCGAGGACTTCCATGATCATGCGAGCGTCGCAGGTCGTGGAAGCGGACCCTGCGGACGTCGGAGCGGATGCTCGGAGTCTCGAAGGACCGGTTCAGGTTGCGCGGCTCGATGGGGGTCCCGTTCCGGGTGGTGAAGACAAGGCGGCCCGCCTGCGGCGGGCCGCATGCGCTGGCGGCCGTGGGGCCGCGCCCCGCGCGCGGGCCCCCCCCCCACCCGCCGCCGGGAAGGCAAAAGCGAGAAACCAGACGAGGGAGCCACACGACCCCGA